>DASXNP010000433.1:0-3246 GCA_036494985.1 Binataceae bacterium (SeqCode) | reverse complement strand
ATCAAGTTTTCCCACAGCCTCATCGTCAGGATCAGTCCGTCGCGATCACGATCCTGCGGAATCACCGCGACTCCCGCCCCGGACCCGTTCGAGGCGACCCCGCTGACAAAAATTGTCCCGCTGGTCGGCGCCCGCAAACCCGCGACCACATCGATCAGTTCGGCCTGGCCGTTACCATCGACGCCCGCGATGCCGACGATCTCACCGCGATTCACGGTGAAGCTGAGGCGGTCGAGGATCGCGCGGTCCCGATCTTCGAGGCTAAGATCCCTCGCTTCGAGCACGACTTCGCCGACCTCGCGCACCTTCGAGGGCGCGCTAGCGAGCGGCAGATCGCCGACCATCATGCCCGCCAGCGCAGTTTCGCTGGTCTCGCGCGGGGTGGTTTGAGCCACCACCCGCCCGTGTCGCAGAACGGTTATTCGGTCGGCAATCGCCATCGCTTCGCCGAGCTTGTGCGTGATCAGGATCAAAATGCGTCCGCGTGCCCGAAGTTGGCGAATGGAATCCAGGAAACCCTCGAGTTCGGCAGGCGCGAGAACCGAGGTCGGCTCATCGAGGATTAGAACGCGGGGACCAAAGCTGAGTGCGCGCAGCACTTCGACGCGAACGCGGTCGGTAACCGAGCGATCTTCGATCCGGGTTCCTGGCGGGGGAAGCGGAAAGCGCAGTTCGTCGGCGAGTTGCGCCGCCTTCTGGACGATCGCGCGCATGTCAAGCAGCCGCGAACCGAGCCCGAACCCGCCGAGCGCGAGGTTCTCCTCCCAGGTCATACGCTCGAACAGAGTCGAGCTTTGATGCACCGCACCGATTCCGGCTGCGATGGCTGCCTGGGGGGATCCCGTGCGGACCGGCGATCCGTAGAGGGTGACCGTTCCGGCATCAGGACGAATGCGCCCGGCGAGAACGCTCATCAGCGTGCTCTTGCCCGCGCCGTTCTCGCCGAGCAACACATGAATCTCGCCGGGTTCTGCCATGAAGCTGACGCCGGACAGCGCCAGCGTCGCACCGAACCGCTTACTGATCGAAAGCGCCTCTAGCACGGCCGTTCGCCTTCGGACGACGAAGCGGTCGTCTCCCAATGGGCTCTGGTCGCCGATTCAGGCAGGTGGATAGTGATCACGGACGTAATCGAGCGCGGCCTCTCGCGAACCAAGCGCGCCGTCGAGCTGCAGGTCTTCCACTTCGCGGAGGATCTCCTTGAAGGCTGGACCGGGATTGAAACCAAGCGAGATTAGGTCGTCGCCCGTGATCAAGCGGGGAAGTCGCGCTGGTTCGATCGGCAGCTTGCGCAGCGCTTCGCGGCAGAAGTGGTAGTAGCCGAGATAGGAATTGGAGCCGAGCGAGTCGATGCGGTTGAGCTCGAGCAATTCCTCGAAACCCTCCTCGCTCAGCATCCGCTTGAGGGTGGCCAAACGCATTCGTGGTGCCATGCAGGGCCGGAGATGATTGCGCACCAGGTAGGCCACGCGATCCTGGACGGCGCGCGGACGGCGAAGACGGGAAAGAAGCTCGACCGCCATTTCCGCTCCGCGATCGGTGTGGCCGAAAAAGGTTACCTTGCCCTCGATCACCTCGCGGCACGGCGCCTTTGCAATATCGTGACAAAGAACGCCCAACGCGAGCGTCTCTAAGCACCCACGCGACAGCATGGAAAGCATCAAGCGGGTGTGGACATAGACGTCGCCCTCGGGGTGGAAGTTCGCCGGCTGCTCGCATCCGACCAAGGGCAGCACTTCAGGAATGCTTGTGGCAAGCAATCCGGTCGCGCGCAGGAGATCGAGTCCGCGCGCGGCAGAACCTTGGGTCAAAATCATCACTATTTCCTGACCGATACGCTCGGCTGAGATCTCTCCGAGCGTCGATGCCTGCGCCCGAATCGCCGCCATCGTGGGGCCATCGATCTCGAACCCCAGGCGGGCGGCAAAGCGCACCGCGCGCAGCATGCGAAGGCGGTCTTCGCGAAAACGCTCGCGCGGATCCCCGATCGCGCGGATGACGCCGAGACGTAGATCGCGCATGCCGCCGACGAGATCGATTACCCGATCGCCGTTGGGGTCGAGATACATTCCCCCGATCGTAAAGTCGCGACGCGCGGCGTCGTCTTCAATCGTGCCGTAACGGATCGCCTGCGGGCGCCGACCATCGAGGTATTCGGCATCGGCGCGGAAGGTTGTGACCTCAAAATTGTCACCGTCGAGGACGACCACAATCACGCCGAAGGTCGCGCCGAACGCAACCGTATTCGGGAAGATACGCTGCACGGTCTCGGGCGTCGCGTCGGTGGCGATATCGAAATCTTTGGCCGAAAGGCCGAGCAGGTGATCACGCACACATCCGCCTGCGAGATAGGCGGTGAAGCCCGCCTCGCTCAGGCGTCTGATAATGGCCCGCGCCTTAAGCTCCTTTTCCGAGAGCGTGCGATCACCTGCGGCTGAGAACACCCGTCCGATTTTACCCGCGCAGGATCAGCATCCGCCACCCGCGCGCCGACCAAGATGCCAGACCTGGCAAAGCGGCCGTTTAGCGCGCGGGTTGGAGCGCGGGGCGTCCTAGGATTATTCCGCCATCAACCGGAATCGTATGGCCGGTCACATTGATCGCGGCGTCCGAGCAAAGCCATGCGACGGCACGTCCAATGTCGTCGGGCGTCTGTTCGCGACGCAGGGGCGTCAAGGTTTCGACGGTCGCATCAAAGGTGGCGCGGGCGCGCTCTGGCCCGCCGCCGATAGCTGCGCCGAGCTGCTCCCAGATGCGGGTATAAATCAGGCCCGGGGCGACGCAATTGACCCGAATCCCCTTGGGGCCAAGTTGGAGTGCGAGCGAGCGCGTGTAGGAGATCACGGCGGCCTTGGCGGCGGCGTAAGCCGCCAGACCAGGCGTCGCGAGGAGCCCGGCGATCGAGGACGTATTACAGATCGAGGAGCCGGCCAGCATTCTCGTCGCCACCTCCTTCGTCACCAGATAAACCGAGTTGAGGTTAAGGTCCACGTAACGCCGCCATAGCTCGACCGGCATCCACTCGGCTTCGCGCTCGTCGGCAAACCACTGCGCGTCGCCGCCGCCCGCGTTGTTGCAGAGCGCGTGCGGATGAGGACCAAACTCTTTGACGATACCGGCGACCGCCGCGGCGGTCGCCTTTTCGTCGGTCACGTCGCTCTGATGGAGGCTCGCGAGCTCCTTGATCTCGGCCGGAGGAGGGGCGAGATCGCGATCGATAATCGCGACGTGCTCGACCACGTGGTC
>DASXNP010000432.1:0-9860 GCA_036494985.1 Binataceae bacterium (SeqCode) | reverse complement strand
AGAGGCCGAATATCCCGACCCGCGGCTGAACATTCCCAACGACCTGGGCTCGGTGCTGCTGGTGGGAACGCTGCTGGTGCTGATGCTGCGCCAAGTGCTGCGACGAGGTCCGACCACGAGCCGCAGGGTGCAGGGAGCGGTCGCGCTCTATCTGCTTTTCGGGGTGGCCTGGGGGATCCTCTACGACCTCCTCGAGGTGCTGCAGCCGGGCTCGTTCAGATTTTCGGTTGGCGCAGGCCGGATTGCGCTACCTCAGCTCAGCTACTTCAGTTTCACGACTCTGACTACGCTGGGCCTGGGCGACATTCTGCCGATAAATCCGCTCGCACGCTCGCTGGTGATAATGGAGGCATTGGTGGGGCAGCTCTTTCCGGTGATTCTGATCGCGCGGCTAGTAACAATGGAGATCACCTATCGGGAGCGCCGGCAGAATGCGGAGCGCGAACCATAGCAGCGACCCGCTCCAGTTGGCGTGACGACCGTCGGGAAGTCGTTTGACTCATAGCCTACGTCTGTCCGCGCGGTCGGACGGGAAAGAGTCGTCTAAAATGGCCATGTCGAGAAGCAGGAAGGAGCCCATGTACCATATGGTGGTTGAGACAACGGGTAACGAAGCCAGCATCGCAGCCGATCTTGACGGACCATCGGACCCGGCGCTGGCCTTCGACGGCTCATCGGTAACCTCCCCTCGCTCAATTGTGCTGAGTTCTCGGCTGCCCCAATCCTTTAGCATTGCAAGTAGAACCATGCCGGCATCGCGCAGCCGGGGCTATAGTTTCCGCCGGATGGACATATAACGGGTGAAACCAAAAGCTTATCAGTGATGATTGCAGTCCTTTGTTAAGAGACTCTGCTGCGATTCGGCGTACGAGAAATAGCGGGCCTCCGAGGCGACGTGGCCCCTCTCGGCAGTTCCTCGGCGGCAGTCCGTGCTAGCCAACACAAGTGTTGCCCGGCTCGCGGCCCAACCTCGAACACCCGGTATCGGATCAGGAGCATAGATTTAAGGTGTCGATACGGTCCCTTCTGAAGACCTTTCAGTTGAGCAATAGGATGAAGCGGCCTCCGGCATCGATCAGGCTGGCCAAGTTGGCCGATTTCGACGCACTGCTTCGACTGGTGGAGGCATACTACAAATTTGATTCGATCGCGTTTAACGAGTCGGTGACCGGGGGCGCTTTGCGTCGTCTATTGCGCGACAAGTCGCTCGGCCGGGTGTGGGTGGTCGACACCGGGCCCAGGCTGGGGGGATATGCGATCCTGACCTACAACTACGACCTCGAATTCGGCGGAGTCGAAGGCCTGCTGACCGACATGTTCATCGTTTCGCGATATCGTCGCAGGGGATTTGGCGCTGAAATGATCGCCGCGGTCCGTGACTTCTTAAGGAACGCGGGGGTCGGCGCGCTGGAACTCCAGGTCACCCGCGCCAACCGCCGCGCGCGTCTTTTCTACCAGAGACTTGGGTTTAAGGCGTTGGATCGGGTGGTGATGAGCCTGGATATCGACTAACGCTGCTTTGACGGTGGTGCGTCGGCGCGGCGCGGGATCAATCGACGCGCGCGATGATGTCGCTCCTCAGCCAGCGCGCGAGCGTGGCACTCGCCTGGCGCGCCGCCTCCTGAGTCGGCAGGTCGCCATACGCTTCGCAAATCATCGCAAACGGCGCATGAGCAATCATCTGCTTGAGCGCTTCGGCTTCGCGGGGATCGATCGGAGCCTGAAAAACCTGGTAGTCACGATCGCGCCATATCCGAATGTGGGTCAGCAACGGGCGCACCCCCGACGCCTCCGCACCGGAGCACAATTCGTTAACCGGCCATCGGCACTCCAATAGAGTCAGCGCAGGGATTGCCGTGAACCTGAGCTCGGGCCATCGTTCCGGGGCGATTCGACCTAGTACGTCGACGCCAATCGAAGCGGCATCGGGTGCGTCGAATGCATCGTTCATCGCCCATTCGAGCCGCGCGAGATCCGGCAGATACGGAGGCAGTCGGCTTGACTCCGGCGATTCACGCCGGCGCCGATCGATGAACTCTGCCATCGCGCGACCGAGATGGCGCACCGAAGGATGCTCGGAAGGGAAAGTCAGCAGATAGTCGCGGACGAGCTCGGCGAAGGGATCGTCGCCGAGCAACTTGGCCGAGATCGGAAAGTCTTTACGCAGAACGTCGCGCAGCCTCGAAGCATAGGCCTGCGCGTACACCGCGACTCCCCCGCCAGAGTCCAGGCGCGGCCCGGGCGCGACGGCAGCTGCGAAGTCGCGATCGATTCCCGAGGCTCCCGCGATCGCACCCCAAAATCCGGCTTGAATGTCACGCAGCCGCGGTGCGATCACTCAGGACCTCCGATGCTATTGCTCGAGCCTGGTCGGATTCTGCGATCAGCTCTTCAAAAGAGGGAAGGTTGTCGTCGCGCTCGATCAGACTCGGGATCGCGCCGAAGCGGCGTATCGCCTCGCGATAGAGGTTCCATACCTGTGAAGCTACCGGATGGTCGTGCGTATCGAGCAGATGGGTACCTGCATCGCTGTGCCCGGCCAAATGAAATTGACCGACCCGAGCCCTTGGGATGGCGCCGAGATATTCGAGCGGATCAAAGCCCAGATTAACCGAGTTGACGTAAATGTTGTTCAAGTCGAGCAAGATTCCACAGTCGGCCCTTTCCGCGACCGCAGACAAAAAAGCCCACTCGGAGATGGTTGAGTGCTGATAGGCGAGATAGCTCGACACATTCTCGATCAAGATGCACCGCCGCAGACGATCCTGCACGCGGCGAATCCGGTCCGACACGTGCACAAGCGCTTCCTCAGTGAAGGGAAGCGGCAGAAGGTCGTGAGCGAAGTGGCCGCCGACCGCGCTAAAGCACAAATGATCCGATATCCAAGCCGGTTCGAAGCGGCGAATCAGGCACTCGAGTTCGCTTAGATAGTCTGCGTGCAAGGGATCGACGCCGCCGAGGTTCATCGACACTCCGTGCAGCGCGATGGGTGCCAGTTCGCGGGCCTTCTCGAGAATCTTAAGCGGGCGCCCGCCCCGGATCATGTAGTTTTCCGAGATTACCTCGAACCAATCGGCACGAGCGGTACCGTCGAGAATCCGTGAAAAATGCTCCGCGCGAAGGCCGACTCCATGACCTAGCTGGGGAAGGCTGATCATCGAAACCACTTAACCCTATGGCCGACAGCGCGAAGCATGGGCGAGCTTCGACCTACTTCGAGGCCTCGATGACCTTGCCGCCCTTGGCGTTGCAGTCTTCGGCGGTGGTCAAGGTGTTGCCCCTACTCTTGCAGTCGTTCTTCCCCTTGCAATCATTCTGCGAAGTCTTACACGAGCCCTGCCCCTTGCAACTGTTGATGCCGAAGCAGCTGACCTGCTGGCCGCCCTGGGTCGCTTGATCGGCGCTCGCGGCGACCGCGCCGGAGATCAAAAGCATCGCCGCAGTGCTCGCAATAAGAATGTTTTTGGGGTTCATTTTTTTCCTCCGTTCCGGCTCAGTTGGCGCTTGGGTTGTCAACGGCCACTTCGCCGCGGGCGGTGAGGTAGCCGGCCGTCACTTCGATGCCAGAGCCTCGTATGTTATACGCCATAGTGCCCTCTGTGGATGTAACTCTTTGCTTCGCGGGGCATCAAAGTAACAGTTCAACCACGCGTAGCGAAATACGTTCGAACTCACCCGAAGCGAGAACCGAATGAGACGGAATCTCAAGATTGCGCTTGCGATCGCAATGGCCGTTGAATTCGTGGTCCCGGCGGCGGGGGCGATGGCGGTCGACATGGAGGGGTTCCTGATGAGCGCGGGAAGGATGATCGTGGTCAAGGGTGAGACCCGAACGCTGCTTGACCATGAAGCGGTTTTGTCGGACGGGACGAAGGTTGAGCCGGACGGGACCATCAATTTCGTCAAGGGGCAACCAACCCGTCTCGAAAATGGTCAGATGATAATGAGCGATGGACATATCATGCGCGGAGGAAAAGCCGTCGCGATGCATCGGTAGATGCGAAGCGAGGAGTCTCACAACCCATCGCCGGGACGCCATGCGCAGCCGCTGCCGATTCGGCTTTCGCCATTGGATCAACGTGCCGCGGCTGGTCATCAAGAGCGTCAAGCATCTGACCGAGGTGGATTTTCTTCCCAATCGAACCGGAGGCTACTGGGAGGACCAAGGTTATGATTGGCGCGGCGGCGTGTAGCGACGGATCCTTCTTGGCGTCATTCTAATCGGTGCGGATAAGACCGCTTAAGCCGGCGGCGAGCAGGGTCGAGATGATCCAGCCGGCCAGAATCTGAATCCACAGGTACATCCGCAGGAAGCTGCCGAGGTTAAACCGCCATCCAAACGGAAACATTCGAACCGACTGCCCCTTGTTGGGACACGGCAACCAGAACTGTTCTTGATGGAGTTCAACCAGCGGGAAGAAGGTATCCATCGAATAGACCAGCGGATGGAACGGCTGATAGGCGGCCGGCAGCTTGCCTGATTTGACGAACTCGGCGTGAACCTCGGGGTCGGTCGGGGTCACAACTCCCGCTCGATACCCCCAGCCGAAGAGCAGCGCTCCGACGATCAGAAACGGCACGATCCAGATGAGCGACAACAGCGGCCGGTAGCCGTAGCCGATCGTGATCTTGAGGATGAATTTCCATATTTTCTGAGCTTGGCTGAGGCCGCCCAGATGGCGCAGCTCATCTTCGCGCGCGATGAGCACGTCGGTGGCATCCGATTCCTGGCCCGCCGCGCGCATCGTTTTGGCCAATTCAAGAAAGGGCTGAGGCCAGTAGACATGCGGTTGCCGACCGAGCCACTCAAGGCGGCTTTGGACGTCGCTCGGCCCCTCGATTTGGCCGTATTCGAAGCCGTCGAGAATCAGGTTGCCGGCGGCGGGCCAGCTGGTTGCGTCGTCCTGCAGGATTGCGACCTTCGCGTCGCTCAGATTGAGCATGGTGTTGCGCGCCAGCTTGATTCCGATCCAGTAAAACGCGCCGCCCACCGAGGCGCGCCAGGCTTGAACCCCGTTTTCGTCGTGCCCGGCGAAGCTGGCGTTGTAGAATCCAAGGTTGCCACCGATACGCGCCGAGGTTAGATCGACGTTACCGTGGGTAACGAAATCCTCTTCGAAAAGTAGGTCGCCCTTGACCTCGACGGTCTGGGCGGTTACGCCGCGATCAAACAAACCGCCGAAGATGAGATCGCCCTGGATTTGAGCGCGGGTGAACTGTGCGACGGTGGTTTTCACACCGCCCCTTAGCAACACGTCGCCCCGCACCGTCATTCCGCGGCCGTCGATGAAGTCCATGCGGCTGCCGCGAAGATTCAGCGACGGGGCTTGCGCACCGTAAAGGTCAATTCCGTCAGGGATCCAGCATCGAACCATCATCAGCGCACAGCGGAGCGACCGATTTTCAAGGTCCAGCCTGCCCGTCACCTTCGCCCCACCAAGCCGCACGCCGGCGGGATGCACATACGTGGCGGGCGCCGGATCGGTAATCATCCATTCGACAAGCCCGGCGCGGATATTTCGCGCAGGACTCCAGTGCTCGGCGCTTAAGGGGTCATTACTGGGGTCATCCTCGTCGGATTTCTCTCCGCACCATACGACATCGCCAGTGGTCGCGCCGCGAATCGCTCTTTGTTCGGCGGGGCTTAGTTTGCCGAACAGTGTGACTGCCTGCCGTTCGAAGGCCTGTTGCTGGCTGCCGAGAACGGCGGCGGTCTGTGCTTGAAGGGTTGTGCCCAAGAGCATCGAGATCGCGCAAAACAGCAGTGCCGCGCCTATTCGATGACACCGCTTTTTTTCGATCTTCTCCGCGTTCATGGCCTTCCGCATATAGCATAGGTAGTGGAGGATGCCCTGTGCGGTCCGCCTGCCCTACGGTTTAAGGGCTTCGGCTGCTATGCAAAAGGTGAAACATGGAGAGTGACCGTCCGCTACGATTCGGAATCCTGGGGGCCGCGCGAATCGCGCCCGAGGCCATCGTCAAAGCCGCGATCGATCTGCCGGAGGTTGAGGTTTCCGCGATCGCAGCACGAGACCCTGCGCGGGCAGGCGAATTCGCCGCCGCCCATCACGTCGCCCAGGTGCTCGGTTCTTACGAAGCGCTAGTCAACGACGATCTAATCGACGTCATCTACAACCCGCTTCCGAATTCGCTTCACTACCAATGGACGATCCGGGCATTAGAGGCCGGCAAGCACGTCCTGTGCGAAAAACCGATCGCGTCGAATGCGGAGCAGGCGGCGCGGCTGGCGGAGGCGGCGAGCCGGAGAGGCCTCGTGCTAGGAGAGGCGTTTCACTACTACTACCATCCACTGGCGGAGCGTGTTCGCCAGCTCTTGAGAGATCGCGTGCTGGGTCGGTTATTCGAGATGGAAGGGCAGTTTTCAGTCGCCTTGCCGCCCGACAACATCAGATACGAGTGGAACCTTGGAGGCGGGGCCACCATGGACCTCGGATGCTACGCGCTGCATTGGCTGCGATACTTCTCAGGCGAAAATCTAAGGGTTGTCAGCGCAACCGCAGTCACCGGGCCGCCGAAAATTGACCTATCGATGGAAGCACTGCTGCACGGCGAGAGCGAGGTGCGCGCGCGAATGTTCTGCTCGATGGCGCCTGATGCGCGATTTTGGGCTTCGTTCCAGGCGCGCGGCGACAAGGGCGAGCTAACCGTGGTTAATCCGATCGCGCCGCAACTTGGGCATCGCTTGAAGATCCGCATCGGCAGCAACGAACAGCGCGAGACGGTAGCGGGCGAGACCACCTACCGCCATCAGTTGCGGGCGTTTGCGGCCGCGGTGCGCGGCCGGGGCGCCTTTCCCACTGACGGGAGGCAGGGGATTACCAACATGCAAACCATCGACGACGTCTATCGCGCGGCCGGGCTTGCGCCGCGCGGCACTTGAGGGCTCAATTCACGAACGATTGAAAATGCGCGCGTAGGTTTTCTGGGTGGCCGCCGCTTGCTCTTGGGCGCGCCTGCGCTCCTCGGGCGTGGCCATCTCGGCGATCATCTTGCGCTCCAGCGCGATTCCATCTTTGAGCGTCAGTTCCAATCCACGGTTTACCAGAGCCTTCGCGGTCTTTAGCGCGTAAGCCGCCCGCTCGATGTAGATCCCGGCCATCTTCTCGCACTCGGCGAGCAGTTCAGCCGCGGGCACGACCCGATTGACCAGTCCGACCCGAAACGCGTCTTGCGGCGTCCATGGCAGGCCGCTCAGGATCATCTCTTTTGCGATTCCGGGTCCGACCAGTCGCGGGAGGCGCTGGGTTCCGCCGCCCGCGGGAAGCGCACCGAAGCGGATTTCGGGGAGACCGATCGTGGCCGTATCCGCGATCAGTCTAATATCGCAAGCCAGTGCAATTTCGCACCCCCCGCCCATCGCGGCACCGTTGATCGCGGCGATTACCGGAACCCGGGATTCCTCGATCGCCGTGAAGAGGTCGCGCCTGGGCGCCGCGGCGAAGTCCGACGCTCCGCTCTCCCCGCTCGCCCTGCGCTCACGGGCGCGAGCCGCGAAGTCTCTCAGATCGGCCCCACCGCAGAAATGTCGGCTGCCCGCTCCGGTGACGATCACGACCCGGTATCCGAGGTCGGCTTCCACCTCGTTCATTGCGCTTACTACCTCGCTCATCAACTGAAGGCTGATCGTGTTCGCGCGGTCGGGGCGATTGAGCGTCAGATATCCGATTCCCTGCCTGCGCTCGAGGATGATCGTCTCGTATTTCACACTGTCCTCCGTCTCACCAAAACGGGGTCACATCGCAAACGAATAACCGCCGTTAACCGGGATGGTCTGGCCGGTAATCCAGCTCGAAGCATCGGAGCACAGAAAAAGGATCATGTTGGCGGCGTCTTCCGGTTCACCGATGCGCTTGACCTGATAGACCTTAAGAATTCGTTTAACCCCTTCCGGATCGGACATGCCGCGTTCGGTAGCCGGCGTGCGGGTCGCCCCGAGCGCTACACAGTTGGCGGTGATACCGGCGCGTCCGACGTTCTTCGCAACCGCTCGCATGAAGCCCGCCGCCCCCGCCTTTGCTCCGGAGTAGATCTCCAGCTGCGGCTCGCCGACCCGCCCTGCATCAGAGATGACGGTTACGATCTTGCCATACTTGTTCGCGATCATCGCAGGGCCGGCTGCCCGCACGCAGTTGAGCACGCCAAACAGGTTGGTGGCGATGAATGGTTGCCAGTCTTTGGGCTCTTGCTCCCAGAACGGTTTGCGCGCGACCGCGCTCGGATCCGGTCCCGCGTTGCCCGCGTTGTTGACCAAGATATCGAGCGCGCCGAATCTGGCCCGCGCGTTTTCGCACATCGCGCTGACAGCGGCATAGTCCGTTACGTCGCACTGCGCGGCCAGCGCCTTGCAACCGAGCTTTTCGACCTCGTCGGCAACCGCCTGCGCGCGTTCGAGACGAAAATCGTTGACCACTACGCCGCCCGCATTGTTCTCGGCCAAACGAAGCGCGACCGCGCGTCCCACTCCCTGTCCCGCGCCGGTTACCAGTCCGACGCGTCCTTTGAGATCCAGGATGTTGGTGCCCAAGGGTTTCCCTCCAAATCAACGGTGCTCTAGACGAGCACTCCAGCTTCGTCCAATTGTGCGATCTCGGTCTTCGACAGTCCCAAAACGGCGCCCAGCACCTCTTTGGTATGTTCACCGATTCGGGCTCCCCGCCGCGTGGCGGGAAGCCTGGTGCGATTGAGCGAAAATCGCGGCCCTTCGATGTCCGCTTCGCCGAGCACCGGATCGTCGATCCGCTTGAAGTGATCCGACGCCCGAAGATCGGGATCGTGGACGAGGTCGTCGCCGCGGCTTACGACGTGAACCGGCACTCCGACCGCCTGCAAGCGATTTTCGACCGTCTCCGCTTCCTGCCCGCGCGTCCAGTCGCCGATGGTTTGCTCCAGGTCTAGGCGATGGCGCAGCCGGCCGACGATGGTGTCGAACCTCGCTTCGCGCAGCCGCCCCGCGACCATTGCGCGAAGCACCGTCCAAGCAGCTGGCCGTGAGGCGTCGATCGCCACCCATCGATCCTCGCCGCTGCACGGATAGACACCTTGCGGCGCCTGCAACGGCGACCCTGCGAAACCGCGCCGCTCCGGTATCACATCGTTCGCGGCAAACTCATAATACGACGGCATCATGAACTGAATTCCGGCCTCGGCCTGCGCTACGTCGATGTAGCAGCCCTCGCCGGTGAGGTATCGGCGATGGAGCGCGGCAAGGATGCTGCTTACGATAAACCGCGGCGTGACGGCATCGGTCCATGGCCCCCACGGACCCGCCGGCGCCCGACCGGGCCATCCCATTTGATAGGTCGCGCCCGACATCGCGGCACCCATCGTGCCCACCCCGCTGGTACCCCTTCCATGCGGGCCGGTCTGACCCAACAGACTCGTCGAAGCCATGATGATCCGATTGTTGCTTCGCTTGAGATCCGAATATCCGAGCTCAAGCGTCTCGAGCACGCCGGGCGTGAAGCTTTCCAGTACGACATCGGCCCACTGCGCGAGGCCAAGGACGATCTCGCGTCCTTTCGGATGGCGGATATCGACCGCGATGCAGCGCTTACCAGCGTTGAGGTTGTGATAGCTAACTGAGCGCTCTGGCCCAGCCTTACCCTCCTTGAAGGGACCGAGCGTGCGGACCGGGTCGATGCGTTTTGAGCTCTCGAGCTTGATGACATCCGCCCCCATGTCGGCCAGATAGCGTGCGCTGGCCGGTCCGACCATCACCCAGCTGAGGTCCAGGACCTGAACGCCTTCCAGCGGTGCCGCCACTCTAGATTACTCCGGCGACGAAAAGCGCCTGTATTTCGACCCGGGAAAGCCCGAGTTCGAGACCGAAGATTTCGGCG
>DASXNP010000431.1:0-3776 GCA_036494985.1 Binataceae bacterium (SeqCode) | reverse complement strand
GGTTCGATCGTCTGATCGCCAGGCGATCGTGCCAGACTGCCGCTCTGCTCGACAAGCGTGTTCAACCGGAGGCCTGATTATCGCGCGGAACGCCTTCGTGGTAGGAGCCTGGATATGGAGTTTGCCGAAACGGCGGTCGCAAGATGAACGAATCACAATCGTTAGAAATCGTCATGACCGACGCGATGGAGCTTAGCAGCGCAATCAGGTCCGGGCAGTTGTCATGCTTTGAGGTGATGGACGCTTACCTCGACCACATCGAACGCGTCAATCTGCACGTGAACGCGATCGTCTCGCTCCAGCCGCGCGATGAACTGCTGAAGCAGGCACAAAATCGCGACCATCAACTTGCGAAGGGCGAATACCTCGGCCCGATGTTTGGCTTCCCGCAAGCGATCAAGGACATGGAAAATACCGCGGGAATCCGGACCACTATGGGGTCGCCGCTGCTGAAAGACTTCGTGCCCGCCTCTGATTCCATCATGGTTGAGCGTATGAAACGCGCGGGCAGCATTATCATCGGAAAGACCAACACCCCGGAGTTTGGATTAGGATCTCACACCTACAATTCGGTATTTGGCACCACGCTCGGGGCTTACGATCAATCGAAGACGGCCGGCGGCAGTAGCGGCGGCGCGGCAGTCTCGCTAGCCCTTCGTATGCAGGCGGTCGCGGATGGCAGCGATCATGGCGGCTCGCTTCGAAATCCGGCCGCGTTTAACAACGTTTTCGGATTTCGCACTTCATTCGGGCGCATTCCGATTGATTGGCCCGACGCCTTTATTGGAGCACTCGGCGTAAAAGGCCCGATGGCGCGCAATGTTCCCGACTTGGCGATGCTGCTGTCGGTCCAATCGGGTTACGATTCCCGCGCGCCATTGTCGAACCAGCAGAATCCTTCCCATTTTACACAACCACTTGATCGCGATTTCAAGGGAGTTCGAATCGCATGGCTCGGCGATTTCAAAGGTTACCTGCCTTTTGAACCGGGGGTATTGGAGCTGTGCAAGCGCGCGACTAAGGTCTTCGAGTGCCTCGGCTGCGTCGTGGAAGAAGCGTGGCCCGATTTCCCGATAGGAACGGTATGGGACAACTGGCTAAAGCTGCGCGCGATGCAGGTCGGCGCGGGTCTCAGGGCGCTCTACGACGATCCGTCGAAACGAGCTCTGATGAAACCTGAAGTCCGTTGGGAAATCGAAAGCGGTCTTAGGCTGAGCGCGTACGACGTCGCCGAGGCCGGCGCGGCGCACACAGCGTGGTATGCGGCGGTCCGGAAGTTCTTCGAGAAGTACGATTACTTTGCTCTGCCGTCGGCGCAGGTGTTTCCCTTCGATGCATCAATCCGGTGGCCGAACGAAATCAACGGCAGACCAATGGATAGTTACCATCGCTGGATGGAGGTGGCAGTACCAGTGACGATGTCCGGCTGTCCCGCGCTCAGTGTACCCGCCGGCTTCAGTGATCGTGGGCTCCCGATGGGAATCCAGATCGTCGCGCCGAATCATGCAGAGTGGGACTGTCTCCAACTCGCTCATGCCTATGATTTGGAAACCGGGTGGACTAGGAAGCGGCTTCCGCCCTTGCTGAATCAAGCTTCGGCGCGATCCGGCTGATGCGGGGCTAGAATCGCGAAAGCAACGCCGGTGAAGGATTCCAATTGGAGCAATTTCGCTAGATTTCGCACCGACGACGGTAGCGTCTGGTTCTCCGCCGTCGATTCCGGGTGGAAAACGTAGGCGCTTGCGGTTCTTGCTTTCCCCCTCTTCCAGAAACGGACTTCAGGATTGACCGCGAGGTTGCGAATCCACTGGGATCGCCTCGCGCGGATGGTCGAGACGATCGTAAGCTCCCCGAGCGACACTGCAAGGGCGGGCACGCGATAGAGCTTTCCCGTCTTGCGCCCCGCGATCTCCATTACAGTCGCGCCGAAGGGCGAGAGGCAGCTCGAAGACCCAAAGCCGGCCGTGATCAACGGTTCGACGATCTTGTTCGCCGCGTCGTACAGCGCGGTTTCGAAATCGCGGGCGGCGGTCATCGGGCAACGCCGCAGGCCAGATAAATTCCGCCGCCGGCAGCTTGCTCGACCTCGAATCCTCGCAGGTAGCGTTCGAGCTCCCGCCAGGGTTTGTCGAGCCCGTTAGTGGTCGTGGTTGAGCGCCACGCCGCGATCCGGACCAACGCGTTGACCGCCGGCAGCCATCGCGGGGCCCATTTCAGTCCTGCGGACACCACGCGGCCGCCCGATTTTACTCCGCGCATCACGTTGTCAACCGCGGCCCGCGTTTGGAGGATGTCGTGCGTAAAATGAAAGAGCGCGCCATCGGCTCGAGTGGGAATTTGGGCCTCTTCGACCGGCGATCGAAGGAACGAGATGTTGTCCCACCCGCTCCGGCTCGCCCGCGCGGCGGCCAGTTTGATCATCTCCGGACTCTGTTCGATCGCGATGATCCTGCCGCCGCGTCCGATGCCTTCCTCGACCATTGCGAAGCTGAGCCCCGTGCCGCATCCGACGTCGATCACGATGTCGCCGGGTTTCAGTGCGAGCAGGGCGACGGCGCGCTCCCGAATCGGTCGGGCGAAGACAAGCTCGAGGTCGTAGACGCTGGCCCGCGATCGGTACTGATCGAGCGCCGCGGACCGGTTTGGCCGCGCGTTTGTAGCAAACCGCGTTTGTCCGGTCCTCGGTTCCGCTGCCGGTTGTACCATCGGTCCCTCGATCGAATGTCCTACTACAACACGCCGCGTGGTAATCGCGGCGAGCCCTATGTCAGAGGCCCGGACCAGCGCCGCACCCTCCGTCAAAGCTGCTTACGGCGCTTCGATACGCCAAAGCTTGCGCGCGCTGGTTGCCGAAGTCTCGATGAACTTGGTCGCCAGGTCGCGCTGTGCTTCAAGGACCGTCGCAAACGGGGTGTCTTTCGCCCAGCTCGAGATACGCTCCTGGAACCCAACGAATTCTTTTGCCAGCTTCTCGTTGTTGTCGATATAGGCCGCTACGGCGCTTTTCGCGGCTTCGGAATCGAACAACTTGGCTCCCGCCTCCTGGATCCGCTCAAAAAACGAGGGTCTTGCTTCTGCTTCTGCCATTTTCATCTCTCCTGCTTTCGCTCGCGACCTGGGTCGCTTGTTTTTAGTTGTCACGCTCCACCAACCACTGGCCGATTCGGGGCCAGATTTTGCTCTGCGCGCCGCCACTGACCGCGACGCCCATGTGTCCGGTCCTAAACAGAAAGTTCAACTTATCCGAACTGCCTACTTTCTCCAGCAAGCCGATACTACACGGCGGCGGGACCACGTCGTCGGTTTCGCCGATCACGTTTATCAGTGGGCAAGTGATGTTTTGTAGATCGACTGCCTGCTTTCCGAGCTTGAACTCGTTTTTGAACAAACGATTGTTTTCAACGAGGTCGTTGGTCAGCTCACGGAAAATCTGCCCGGCCATCGGGATGTCGCTGTTCATCCAGAGTTCGAACAGACGGAACATCTCGGCGTACCCGACGCGTTCACGGGCACGGTACATCCCGACATACTTGTCGAACAACTGATAGAGCGGAGCCATCGAGCTCATGCCGACGTTGATAAAGACCGCCGGCACATTTCCGTATGCTTCAAGAATCGCCTCGACCAACTCGGGCTTAACCTTCGGCTGCGGCATGAAGGTCGTGTCCGCGGGCATCGTCAGCGTAATCAGATTCTTAACGAAGTCCTGTTGCGTTGCGGTGTACATCGCGGCCAGGAGCGCACCAAAACAGTATCCCATCAACGATACCTGACCC
>DASXNP010000430.1:0-3276 GCA_036494985.1 Binataceae bacterium (SeqCode) | reverse complement strand
TGACAAGCCGGAGTTGATATTTCCCGAAATGCGAGACACTCTGCGGCACCTGGGTTATCGCTCCACCCTGCAGTATCTCGAAGCCATGTGCGAACTGGTGTTGCGCGAGACGGGCTTATTGCCGCATCCGAATCCCGGGCTCATGAGCGGGCAATGGATTGCGCGCCTATCCGCCGTCGCCCCCAGTCTTGGCCTGATGCTCGAGACCACCAACCAGCGACTGCTCGCGCCCGGCGCCGCTCATGACCACGCGCCGGATAAGCTCCCGTCGAAGCGACTCGACACGATCCAAGAAGCCGGGCTTAGGGGCGTTCCCTTTACCACCGGAATTCTGATCGGAATTGGCGAATCGCCCGAGGATCGCGTCGATTCGCTCATGGCGATCCGCGAACTCGATGCGCGCTACGGACATATTCAGGAGGTCATCATTCAGAATTTTCGGGTGAAACCCGACATCCCGATGCGCAATTGGTTCGAGCCGAGCCGTAGTGAAATGCTGCGCACCATTGCCGTGGCGCGGCTGCTGATGCCGCGCATGAACATTCAAGCGCCGCCCAATCTCACCGATCCCGAGTACGAGGAACTGCTCGAAGCGGGCATCAACGACTGGGGAGGAGTCTCGCCGCTGACGCCGGACTTCATCAATCCCGAACGCCCGTGGCCGCACCTCGAGCAACTGGAACAGCGCACGCGGGCCAAGGGCTTCGAACTGCGCCAACGACTGCCCGTCTACCCGGAATTTATCGATCGCATGCCGGCAAGATCGGAATTGCTGCGATCGCGCCTGAATTCTGCTGCCGACTCGAGCGGCTACGCCCGGAGGGCGGCATGATCCTCGTGTTTACGGGCGGCACTGGGGGCGCCAAATTCGTCGACGGGCTCCGCCGCGTCTTGCCCGAAGACGAACTCACGATCATCGTAAACACCGGCGATGACCACGTGTGGTGGGGCTTATATGTCTCTCCCGACCTTGACTCGATCACTTACATGCTGGCGGACATCATCAGCCAGGAGCGGGGCTGGGGCGTACGACGCGACACCTTCCATTGCCTGCAAGCAATGAGAGATTTGCGCCAGCCGACCTGGTTCAGCGTGGGCGACCGCGATCTGGCCACGCACCTCGTGCGCACCGAACTGCTCGGCAAAGGAAAAACGCTTTCCCAGGTCACCGAAATCCTCGCGGAACGATTCGCCATCCGGGCGCGAATTCTTCCCATGAGCGATCAGCGCATTGAGACTCGTGTCGAAACTCCTGTCGGGGAACTGAATTTCGAAGAATATTTCGTCCAGCGCCGGTTTCAGGATCCGGTCACCTCGGTTTGCTTTGCCGGCGCTAGAGAAGCGGAGCCTGCGCCGGGTGTCCTCAAAGCGATCGGAGCGGCGCAAGCGGTGCTGATCGCGCCGAGCAATCCCGTCACCAGTATCGGGCCGATTCTGGCCGTACCCGGAATCCGGGATGCGCTTCGCCATGCTTCCGCGCCGGTGGTTGCCGTCAGTCCCGTCATCGGTACAACCGCGATATCAGGACCAGCGGGCACCTTGATGGCAGCGCAAGGATTCGAGGTCTCCGCTGCGGGTGTGGCCGCCGCCTACGGCAGTTTCCTCGATGCCATCCTCGTCGACGAGACCGACCTGGATGCCGCGCCGGTCATCCGCGCGAACCATGTGGAAGTGCACGCGACGAATATTCTGATGAAAACGGGTGCTGACCGGGTGCGAGTTGCGAGAGCGGCGCTCGCCGCGGCTTGTCCGGAAACTTTGAGCGCATCGGTCGGAGAGGTCGAATGATACTGGTCCCGGTAAAAGATACGAACACGGCCAAGCAGCGCTTAGCTGGATTGCTGGACCAACCGGCGCGTACCGGGCTAGCACGGACTATGCTGCGGGATGTACTCGCGGCTCTCTCGGCAAACGGTTCGCGAGAGGTGGCGTTGGTGACGCGCGACGTGTTTTCGATTGAACTTGCGGAAAGCTACGGTTTTGGGGTCATTCGCGATGAAGCGAACTCGAGCGAAACCGACGCGATCGCGACGGCTACCGAAGCGTGCCTTTCGCGCGGCGTTGAAGATATTCTGGTGATCCCGGGAGATATTCCCTTAATGGAACCAGACGATGTGCGGGCGATTTACGAGAGCGCGCCTCCCCGCGGCTCTGTTCTTGTGCCCTCACGCGATCAGCGCGGCACGAATGCAGCGCTGCGCCGGCCGGCAACCCTGTTCGGGCTGCGATTCGGTAACGATAGCTTCTTACCGCACCTGGCGGCCGCAACTAACGCCGAGGCTTCCTGCGTCGTACTTTCTCTCCCGCGCATCGCCCTCGACATCGATACCCCCGACGATCTCAAGCATCTGGCCAATCGACCGGGCGAGAAACTCTCCCAGCAGCTGGCGCGCAAACTGTTACAGTTGGAACCGATTGCGGCTGCGAGGGCATGAAAGCCATCCATCTCTCCATCTTCCCCGTAGCTCTTGCGGAGGAAGTCTCGCCCGGCGATGACCTGGCAGGGACACTCGGTTCAGCACTGCAGCATCAGAAAATGGCATTGCGCAGCGGAGATGTTCTGGTGGTGAAGCACAAGGTCGTCTCCAAAGCCGAAGGCAGGGTGGTCGAGCTTCAAGACGTAAAGCCTTCGCGCGCCGCACGGCGCTGGGCGCGAGCCTGCGGCGCGGACGCGCGAATCATCGCGCTGGCACTCGCCGAGTCTAGGCGCGTCGTGCGCCAAAGAATCGTGAAAGGCCGCGGAGTTCTCATCACCGAGACTCATCACGGCTTGGTCTGCGCCAACAGCGGAGTCGATGTTTCCAACGTAGATGGCGGCGGGCATGCCGTTTTGCTGCAAAAAGATCCTGACCGGTCCGCCTTGCGCCTGCGCTCTCGCATCAAACGAGATTTCGGCCTGGCCATTCCGGTGATCATCTCCGACTCTTTCGGACGCCCCTGGCGCGAAGGTTTGACGGACGTCGCCATCGGGGTTGCCGGAATGAAAGCGCTGATCGATTACCGGGGAAAGCGGGATCCGCACGGGTACGTGCTGCACGCCAGCGCCGAGGCGGTGGCTGACGAACTAGCTTGCGCAGCGGGCCTGGTCTGCGGCAAGCTTAATCGAACCCCTTTTTGCATTGTGCGCGGTTTCCGCTACCCGCAAGGAAGCGAAACCGCACGCGATCTGATCCGCGCGAAGGATCGAGATCTGTTCCGTTAAGGCGCAAGGAGAAAGCCATGCCGGTTGGAACATGCCCGCGAGAAGATCTGGAAAGCTTCCCTCAGCTGGACTGG
>DASXNP010000429.1:0-6550 GCA_036494985.1 Binataceae bacterium (SeqCode) | reverse complement strand
GCGGCAGGAAAATCTTCCACACATAGAATTGGTAACGGCGCTCTGTCCGAATTCTAAACCGGATCTCAGAAATGGTGCTGCGGCCGCGGTCGAGTGGAACCACCCTCACCTCGGCGGTCAGTCCCCGTACGATCCACTGTGGCAATCCGGAGTATGCCTCATTCCTGATTGCGCTCTCCGGGCCGGCTTCCAGGTACAAGTCGCCCGCGTTGACGATAAAAGGCTGGAGGTCCATCTGGAGCGTCTGGGTGTCGAATGGAAATGGCCGTAGCCAGTAGCGGTTGGAGAGCGTCGCTGCCAGACGGTAGGTATATATGACCAATCCGTTGGGTTTCACCAGCAACTCCGAATCGAATCGATTACTCGGCTGGACCGCGTTGACGAACTCGAATGACGGATGCCACGCCGAAGCAGGCAAATAGCCACGGCTTTGATCGTCGGGCCCGCTTGGCGTGAACGCAAGCCGCGGGTCCTGCCATCTGGCGATCAGATAGGCGCCAACTCTGAATCGCCCGCCGACCTCGTCGATATCAACCAGCTTTTACCCATATAGCGCTACGCTCACTTTGACTCGGTTACCGCCATCGGTCGGCGGCCTAGGGAGCGCGGCTGGTTCGGTTTGGGCCCCGGCTGACGATGGATCGCTGGTAATAACTGCTACCGAGAGCAGCGTGAGCGCCACAAATCTGATGAGAAGTGGGCCGCGGAAAGTAGGCGATGGGGTCCGGACTTTCATGCGTCCGGAGCAGTAGGCCATAAGCGCATACTTAACGCGATACTTTTCGCCCCACGTCGGTCGTTGTCGATCCAGGTCGTACGCGCCGCTGATTAAATCGTGTAAAATTCTGGCGTGATCGACGCACTCGCCAACTTTCATCCGATCGTCCGCGAATGGTTCAAGCGGCGTTTCGGCGAACCTTCGCCCGCGCAAGTGCTCGGCTGGCCTGCAATCGCGGGTGGCAACGACGTTCTGCTCTGTGCTCCCACCGGCAGCGGGAAAACGCTGGCCGCGTTCATGTGGGCGATCGATCGTCTCATCGTTCAGGCTGAGAGCGGACTGCTTAGCGAGGGCATTTCGATCCTGTACATCTCTCCGCTAAAGGCGCTCGCCAACGACATTCGTCTTAACCTCGATGAACCGCTCGACGGCGTTCGCACCGTGGCATCCGAACGGAAAATCTCACTTGCGCCGGTTCGCGCAGGATTGCGCACCGGAGATACGCCGGTCAGCGAACGCGGTGCGATGCTCCGTCATCCGCCGCACATTCTGGTCACCACTCCCGAATCGCTCTTCATCTTGCTTACCTCGGTGAAATTTCGCGAAAGGCTCCGATCAGTCAAATACGTCATCGTCGACGAGTTTCACGCCCTGGCGGGCAACAAGCGCGGCGTTCACCTGATGCTCACGCTCGAGCGCCTCGAACGGATGATTGTGCAAAGCGGATGCGCGCGCCCCGCGCGTATCGGCCTTTCTGCGACGCTCCATCCCATCGAGCGCCTCGCACAGTTTCTCTTCGGCGCCGCGATTGACCGCGCCGGTGCGAGAAGCCAGCGTCCATTTAGGATCGTTCGGGCCGATGCTCGCGCGCGGGTGCTTGAGCTAAGGGTCGTCGCGCCCGGACCGGAACTCGGTCCGATCGCGACCCACCAGCATTGGGAAGCGATGTATGAGCAGCTTGCCGATCTCATCCGCGCACATCGCACAACGCTCGTCTTTACCCTCAGCCGGCGTTCAGCCGAGCGCATTGCGCTCAACCTTCAGAAGAAACTGGGCATCGATGCCGTCGTGGCGCATCATGGCAGTCTGGCCCGTGCGGAACGCCTCGACGCGGAACAGCGTCTTAAGCGTGGAGAACTCCGAGCGATCGTCGCGACCGCCTCTTTGGAGCTCGGGATCGATGTAGGCGCGGTCGATCTCGTCTGCCAAATCGAGTCACCCAAATCCATCTCGGCGGCGATTCAGCGGGTGGGTCGCTCAGGTCATTCGCTTGGCGCGACACCCGAGGGCTATTTCTTCGCGCTCACACTCGACGACTTGCTCGAATGCGCTGCCGCCGTTCGGGCGATCCGAGGCGGTCTGCTCGACGAGGTCGAAACCCCGACTGGATGCCTCGATGTTCTAGCGCAGCAGATTATCGCGGCCGCCGCCGAAGAAGGCGAAATCAAAGAAAGTGAACTACTTGACCTTGTGCGCCGCACGCAGACTTTCGCTTCATTCACGCTCGAAGAATTGCACAAGCTACTGGGGCAGCTGTCGACCGAGCTGCCCGATCGAATCCAAGGCGCCGCGCCCAAGATCTTCTGGGATCGAGAGGGACGTCGCATTCGCGCGCGCCGGTCGGCGCGCCTGTCGGCGATAACCTCGGGTGGCACGATCCCGGAAAACGGCAACTACGATGTCGTGATCGAATCGACCGGGCGCAAGATCGGAGATGTTGAAGAGGATTTTGCTCAGGAATCGGTGCGCGGTGATGTATTCGCGCTCGGCTCAATGCCTTGGATGATCCGGCGGATCTCGCGCGGCCGTCTGATGGTCGAGCCGGCCCCCGGAATGGCGCCGTCGTTGCCGTTTTGGATGAACGAGGCGGGTGGACGCTCTCCCGCGCTGTCTTCCCAGGTCTCCGCCCTGCGTGGCGACATCGCGTCACGCTTGGAGAACCCAGAAAAGCTCCGCGAGTGGCTCGCAATTGAGTGCGCCCTCGATCAATCGACTGCCGATCAGTTGATCGGTTATGTTCGGCGCGGCGTCGCCGCGCTCGGCGTTCCACCAAACGAAAAGACGATCGTCGCGGAGCGCTTTTTCGATGGGATCGGCGGGACCCAGATCGTGATCCATGCGCCCTTCGGCATCCGCTTCAATCGCGGGCTCGGGCTCGCCATTCGCAAGCGTCTTTGCCAATCCTTCGACTTCGAAATACAAGCTTCGGCGATCGATGACGGCTTGCTGCTGGCGCTCAACTCACGTCACAGTTTCGCGCTCCAAGAGATCTTTTCGATGGTGACCTCGCGCAGCGCCGCAAACGTTCTCACCCAGGCGATTCTCGATGCGCCGATGTTCGAGGTTCGATTTCGCCATGTAGCCACGCGTGCGCTCAGCGTTATGCGTAACTACAAAGGTCGCAAGGTCCCAGCCTGGATTCAGCGATTGCGCGCGCAGGATCTTGCTACCACGCTTTTTCCCGGCCAGCAGGCCTGCTTTGAAAACCGTCCTGCGGAGGTTGTGATCCCCGAACACTTCATTCCCACCGAAGCCGTTCGTGAGTGCGTCGAAATCTCGTGCGACCTTCCCCGCATGGTGGATGCGCTGCGCGGGATCGAGGACGGCTCGATCCATACTCACGTCGTCGATTCGATCTCACCTTCCGTCTTCGCTCAAAAACTCCTGCTTGCGTGGGACTACTCGTTCCTTGACGGAGGTGAACGTGCGAACCGCCGCAGCCGCACCGTGCAGATGAATCGCGGGCTGGCCGAGGACGTTTTCCGCGCCGACGATCTCTCCGGGCTGCTGGCTGAAGAGGTGGTGTTGCAAGTGGAAGACGAGGCCACGGGTAAAGCTCCGAGCCGCCGCGCGCGTGATTCCGATGAACTCTATGAACTGATTCGCGCGCATGGCGCGCTGAGCGCGAGCCAAGTGGCCGATCGGGTCGCGGGCGATCCGGTCATCATGACCAATCTGCTGCTGGAGGCCAAACGAATCGTTCGACTCACGCAAGACTGCAATCAGCCGGCGAAGCTCATCGCTCGCGAAGACCGGGCGCTATTCTCGTCGGCCTATGAGCACGTTCAATTCGACCCGCCCAGCACCGATCAGGTGGAGACGATCCCGCCCGAGGTTGCTCGCGAGGGTATCATACAGCACGCGATGCGTACCTCGGGGCCGATTGCCGCGAGTGATCTCGCGGCGCGTCTGCAGCTTGCGCTCCACGACGTGAATCTCGCCTTGCTCGGGCTCGAATCGAAGGGCGCGGTTTTCCGCGGCCGTTTTACGCGCGCATCCGAGCAATGGTGTGATCGCTACATTCTCGAAAGAATTCACCGCTTGACGCTCGCCCGGGTTCGCGCCGAGGTCGAGCCATGCGACGATCACGGATTCGCCGCGTTCCGTCTCCGATGGCAGCACGTGGGCGGTACTGACCTCGCCGCGGGAGCAGAAGGTTTAAGCGTAGTCCTCGAGCAACTGTCGGGTCTCGCGTTTGCTCCCCAGACCTGGGAGAGTGCGATTCTGCCAGCCAGAATCAGGGACTATCGAACCGAATTGCTCGACCTGATTTGCGTAAGTGGGCAAATGCAGTGGGTCGCCTTCGGCGACTCAGACTCGAGTTCGGAAATCCCAACACGCGTATCTTTCGTCGCTCGCGGCCAGCGACTGTCCGCAGTGCGCGATCCTGATCGCTGCGAGCAGCCGCTCGATGAAAAAGCTGAATTGCTGCGCACAGCTCTGCTAGAGGGCGGGGCGCAGTTTCTTGATCAGGTTTCCGAGCGCGCCGGTGTTTCTGAGCGCGACGCCCTGAGATCGCTCTGGCGCCTCGCCGCGACTGGTCTTGCGACCAATGACAGCTTTGCCCCGCTGCGTCTGCTGTCTGCTTCTCCCGAGGCGCAACGCGCGCTAGGTGGCCGCGACCGGTTTACAACGCGACGCGATGCGGCAATTCGGGCTCGCTTACGCTCAAGCCTGTCGGGCCGCTGGACTCTGCTTCGTCAGGAGGCTCTCGAAAAAGCCCGTGGCGAAGATCGCGTTCGCGATGTCGCGCTCCTTCTCCTCGAACGCAACGGGATTTTATCGCGCGAGATGATCGCGCTTGAGTCCGTGGAGATTGCGTGGAGTGACCTCGTGTTCGCCTTGCGCCGACTGGAGTACTCTGGCGCCATTCGTCGCGGCTACTTCGTCCGCTCGCTCTCGGGGGAACAATACGCATTGCCGGAGGCCTTGGAGATGTTGCGGGCAGCGCGATCGCTGAATCCCGCGCGAGAGGTTCCGCTGGCTATGAGCGCTGCTGATCCGGCGAATCCTTACGGTGCGCTGCTCCCGGGATGCGGAATCTCGCGCGACGCGGCAAATTTCATCGTCATCCGAGCAGGGAAGCCGCTCATGGGTCTGGCGGCGCGCCAAATCGTCACGATTGAGAATCCCGACGACGAGTCGTTCGCTGCGGCGATGGCCGCGATCCTCGCCTTCGCCCGCCGTATTACGGTCGAGTTGGTTGACGGTGTTCCCGCGCTCGAATCGAACCGTGTCGCTCTAATGGCCGCGATGAGGTTTCACTCTAATGGCCGCGCGCTAATCTTCGACGGCCTCCATGGGCCCGCGCCGGGAGGCGTTTCACGCCTCGGCGCGATCAAATGAGCGGACTTCCCAGGGCCGTACGGGCGGCTACCCAAGCGCGATGCCGCGTGGGTGATACACCGCACCAGCGCTAGCGCCTGTGCGCCCGAGGCGGATTCGACCGTCGATTCCGACCGACAGAGGTGTGCCTCCCGTTCGTCGTTTTGCCTACCGGTGGGCGGCTACTGGAGAGGTGACCGTTGCCGCCGTAAAGGAGCCGCGACTCGTCCGTCCAACTAGGGGCAAAACGGTGACCCGCTATCCACGATCTCCACTGCTCCGGCGCATCATCCAAATTCGAACCAGCGGTTGGCATCTTGCGCTTGCGACGAAGTGCGGCGGGGATTAGCCACGATCGCGCGCTCGAGGCCTCCCGTAGCAACCCGGCTCGGTGGGCGGGTTTCGCCGGAAATGCGCGATGTTGAGATCGGGGTTCTAGCCGATGCGCTGCGGCAACCCGAGAGGCGGTCGGGACTATGACCGGAGCAACGGATCGCGTTGGGGTTGTAGCACGATCTCGACTGGACAGGCGTCAGCCGGGGATCCGATCACGTGAATTACGGCCCCTGCGACGTCCTTCGCGCGCAACATCTTGCCGCGATCGAGTCGCTTGTTGTCGGGGATCAGCGACGTATCCGTGAGGTTCGGCACGATCACCGACACTTTGATACCGCGTTCCAGCACGTCTGCGAACAGCGCGTGCGTGAATGCGATCAGGCCCGCTTTCGCTCCCGCGTAGACCGTCTCTCCGCTGCGCGCTTCGCGCGCCGCGGTCGACGCAATGTTAACGATCGCTCCTCCCCGCCCGGGAGTCATTTTTCCAATCACGCTGTGGCAAAGCTGAATCGGTGCGGTCAGGTTGAGGGTGACAATACGTTCAATTTCCCCCGCCTTCAGTTTCTCCAACGGCGTGCGCGGCGGCGCGTAGCCGGCGTTGTTAACCAGAACATCAATTCGCCCGAAATGCGACGCGGTTTCATCCACGAGCAACTCTGCTGCGTCCTCCTGCAATAGGTCGATGAGGAAGATCGGTGACTCGTGGGCGGGCAATCCCGCCAGTTCGCGAGTCTCCTCCAACTCGGCACGGGTTCGCGCGGCGATGCTGAGCGCAAAGCCTTCGCCCGCCAACGCGATCGCGATCGCGCGTCCAATTCCCCGTCCCGCGCCGGTCACGATCGCTACGGGTTTCTCGCTGTTACCATGATGCACGACTTCGCGCTGAGCGCC
>DASXNP010000428.1:0-6921 GCA_036494985.1 Binataceae bacterium (SeqCode) | reverse complement strand
CCTAGACGACCGCCGCGCGATTTCTGTTGCTACCAGATCATCACTTGCCTTCGCGCCAGATGATACAGGAGACGGCTGGGACGTGTTGGCATCGCGCCAACACCAAGCGAAAAAACTGAAGCGATCGGACCTTGACAAGCTCCGCGCAGCAAAGCTTGATGGCAGTGGTTGGTTTGCGTGCGTGGCGTCTTGGGTTTGCGATGCGCGCCGGCCTTGGCGTCTTCGGAGGAAGTTATGGAGACACCCGCGGGACTGAAATATTCGAAAGAACATGAATGGGTGGCCGCAGAAGATTCGGTGGCAACCATCGGAATAACAGATTTTGCCCAAGAGCAGCTCGGCGAAATTGTCTACGTCGAGCTACCTGCCGTCGGCGAAAAGGTGAGCAAGGACGACCCGTTCGGCGTAGTCGAATCGGTAAAGGCGGTCTCGGACATCTTTGCTCCGATAAGTGGAACGGTGGTGGAAGTGAACGAAGACCTTCCCGACAGCCCGGAGACCGTCAACGAGGATCCCTACGGCGACGGATGGCTGATAAAGATCAAGGTCAGCGATACGGCGGAACTGGACGACCTGATGGACAATGAGGAATACGAAGAGATGGTCGCGGCGGAAAAAGAGTAGCCGCCCCTTAGCGCGCCTTCATTGCCGGCAGATAGGGACTACTGCTTGGCGATATCGCCGCCGCCTTGAGCATCCGCCTTCACCACCGCAATGCGAAATCGGTTTTGACGCGCGGGAGGTTTGGGGAAAACCAGTACGAAATTCCACGCCGCGTCGGGCGCAAGCGTAAAAGCCGCCGGCGGTCGGAGCGCTTGGAAAAAGCTGATCTCGCGCGCTGTCATCTCGGATACAGTTCGGCTCGAAATCGCGTTACCGCAGTAGAAGGAACCGCGCTGGAGGTCCCTGCCGTCGTCGCCGACCAGAGTCACAACTATTTCGATGAGGTGAAGCGCTGACGGCGAGATGTTGTGCGCTTCTCCGGTGATGATCAAGGCTGGACCACCGGCCGCGTCCTTCAGATAGTGGTACTGGCTGCGCAGATTGATCAGGGCGACCTGCCGCGGCGCAGGATTTGGTTTGTGGAAGCGTTCGCCCAGGATCGGCAAATTCGAGATGATGCCCGCACTGATCGCGGGCGAGGCGACGATCGCGACGGTTACGATACCGAACGCCAACATCACCACAAAGATCATTCCGGCAAAGAGACCGCCGGAATGAAGCCGGGAGCCGAGGGCGCTGCTATCGAAATCGGGTTTGGGCAAGGGAGCCTGGGCAGAGGCGCGGCCGAAAGAATCGGCGCGCAGCGCCGATTCTTTCGAGAATCCGTCGGTGTCATTACTGGGCCCCCCCAGGTCCGGGTCGCTCAGAGCAGACGGGCCAGTGGCGGCGGTCAAGTCACTGTCAAACCCCTTGGGCGGATAGCCGACCTCCCAGTCGTCGTGCTTATCGGTGACGGTGACGGCTGCTGGGTCAGTGCGATCACGGCCGCGGTCGCCGAAATGGAAGGCGAGGTTTTCTCCGTTGCGATCTGCTCTGTGCTCCTCGGCGGTCTCCTCTGGATCCGCAAAGGAGCGCGCCAGTGGATTGTCTTCCTCCGGATCTGCGGCGCGAGATGAGGGCTCGAGAGACTTTTCGGACCCGGGCGGCTCGGATGGTTGGGAAGCTTGCGATATAGGGTCAGGTGCTGAAGGGCGCCGCCGCGGACGCACTAGGCCGGCTTCGCCGTCGGTTCTTGGCGCCGCTGCACGTGGCGGCAGGGCTCGTTCGAGCGCGGGACCCTTCGGCATGCGCTTGCCATCGCGCGGTTCGGCATTGAAAACGTGACCGCATCGCGAACATTTAAAAGTCGGGGTATCCTCTGGCAGGACCCGCTCATCGATCCGGTAACGCGTATGGCAGCTAGTGCATTGAATCTCTATCATCGCGACAACCCCTCACCCCACGAAGCAACATTAGCACAGCTGATTTCCGTGCGCATCGCGCCGCTCAGGGCGTCGCGGTCCACCAACTGAACCTTGCGAATCGCGCTGATAGCCAGGCGCTTCGATCCGGACGGTGGGGGCACGGAGCGCGATTTACTGATCACGGCGAGGTTCATGCGCGCGGCCGGGCACCAGGTCGCAATTTTTGCAAATGAAGTGCGCGCTACCGACGGCGAATTCGAAATCAATCCCCTACTGACCAACACGCCCAGCCGCGCGCTTGACCTGTTGAGATTTGCGTACCTCGGTCCGGTGCTCGTCAGACGAACCGGCGCGGATCTGATCGTGAGTTTTGCGCGCGCGGTAAATTGCGACGTGCTGCGAGCAGGCGGCGGTGTGCATGCGACATATGTTCGGATGGCTCGGCGCTGGCGCAGCGCGGCCCATGCCGCCGCGATGCATCTGAGCCCATATCATCGCGTCCAGATGTTTATCGAGCGTCGTGCATTCGCAGCGAAATCCTTAAGGCTCGTAATCGCCGTCTCCGACCTGGTCCGGCGTGATATGATAACGACCCTCGGCCTCCAGGAGTCAAAGGCGGTTACCCTCTACAACGGGGTAGACACAGAACGCTTTACTCCGCCGATCGACGAGGCGAAACGACGGCGCATTCGCGCCGAGTTTGCGATTCCCCCCTCGGCACGGGTGGTGATTTTTGCCGGCAACGGTTTTGCGCGAAAAGGTCTCGGCTACCTGATCGAAAGCCTGCCCGCGATCGAAGAAGCGCCTTACCTGCTGGTGGCAGGACGCGATCGCACGGCCCATCGATACGTCCGCCAGAGCGAAGCCGTGGGGGTAGGATCACGAGTAAAATTTCTAGGCGCACGCACAGATGTGCCGCTCTTGATGCAGGCGTGCGATGCGCTTGCGCTGCCCTCGATGTTCGAACCGTTTGGGAATGTGATCGCGGAGGCGATGGCCAGCGGATTGCCGGTACTGACGAGCCGTTATTGCGGCGCGGCTGAAGTCGTTCCCGACTCGTTCAGAGAGTTCATTGTTCCACAGCCGGAACGAACCAGTGAGATCTCATCCACCATGAACTTGTTGATGAATCGATTGTTGACGCGGCCGGTAGAATTGCGCGAAGCAGCGCGCAAGGCGGCCGAGACCCTAAGCTGGTCGGCTCACGGTCAGAGGCTCGATCTCCTGCTTAAAGAAACCGCGCAGGCCAAGGCCGATCACTGATGGACACACAGGTGTCGCAAGCCATCGCGCATTCCCTCAAGCGTCGCGACGCGGCGCTCTTCGCGCGCCATCCGATCGATCCTGGTCGGGTTTAGAGAGGCGAACCGAAGCCGTGCGCGCGCGATCCCAAGCTGCATCGCGACGCTCCAAAGCGAGTGCCGCTCGTGGATTACACGACACCGGCCGCGCTCGCGAGCGATTCGAATGAACCTGTTGCGCTCGGCCCGCGATGGGTCAACTTCATGATAGACGATGGCCTTGGGTGAGTATCCGATTCTAAAGCCTGCGCGCCGCAGCCGTGATGACATCTCAGTTTCTTCTTCGTGGCCACAGGCGCCCGGACCCAGACGCTCGTCGAAGCGGCCAACCTTGGCCAGAGCTCGAGCGCGAAAGGCCATGTTGGCGCCCAGCACGCCCCGAACCTCGATTGCACGCTCGCCATGATCGACGAGCGGGAGGTCGAGGTACGGCCAATCCCGCCCGACCTTCGCAATCGGGTCTTCCGCCGGGAGGATTCGGCCCTTCATTGCCGCAAAGCCCAAACCGCTGTCGAAGAAACTCTCGACTTCGGTGATGTACCGCGGAGACACGATCAGGTCGTCATCAAGGAAGACCAGAATCTCGCCGTGGGACAGACCTATCGCACGATTCTGGACGCGGCACTTGCCAGGCGCGATATCGTGGACCCGCGCTGTGACCGCTCGCTCGCTTGGCAGTCGGGTCGGAGCCAGAGTGCCGTTCTCCGCGATTATCAGTTCGCGCCGGCCGCCCGAAAGCTGTGAGGCGAGGCTGTTGACCAGCAGTTCAAGCTGAATCGGCCGAGCGTGAGCCGCGATGATAACCGACACCTTCAAGCCGGACGTCATTCGCCGATCTTGCGAAACCGCATGAGCAAGTTCTCGTCCATCAGAACACTCGGGCTTGTCATGTGTCCATAAAGCGCACGATTGATCACACGCTGGGCGGGATCGCGACTTCCGCGTCCGTACAAGAGGTAGGAAAACACTTTTACGGGGAGCCACAGGACGGACGCGTACAGCACCGAACGCAGCTTGCGACGCCCGCGTCCGATGGCTTCGAGATGCAGTCCACTGGAATGCGCAATCCAATCCAAATCGTTCAGCCCCATCACGTTCCAGTTGCGTCCGTCGTTGACCCCGAAGCGGTAGGGCAGGGGGGCGCGGCGGCCCTTGTAGAAGCCCGAAAACAGATAGTGGACCCGCGAGCTCGCGTTCAGACGGTTGGGTGTAGTGATGATGGCACTGGCCTTCGGCTTCAGAACACGTGCTACCTCGCGCATCGCGTGGGGGATGTTTTCCAGGTGCTCGATAACCTCAAGCATCACGACGAGATCGAAAGCGGAGTCGCGAAACGGTACATAGTTGCGCAGGTCAGCGGCAACCCAGCCGGCCGCAGAGGGTCGAAGCTCGGTGGCAATCACGCGCCATCCGCGACGGATCAGCATCGCGCCGGCTTGTCCGTCGCCACCGCTTAAGTCGAGCGCCAGTCCGGGAGGCTGACCGGCATCGACCAGCGCAATCGCGCCTTCGACTCTTGACGCCATCGGAAATGATTGTCCGTGACGCTGGGTGCACGCTCAATCGCGACCGTATCAGCGACCGCGCGCAATTACCTCAAATCGGGGCACTTGAAATGAGCCGTCGAGACCGTTAAACCCTGGCATCTGCCTTACCAGGCAGACCCGCGAGAGTGGCGGAACGGCAGACGCGCCAGGCTCAGGACCTGGTGGGAGCAATCCCGTGGGGGTTCAAGTCCCCCCTCTCGCACCAAGTCTCAAAGCTGAATCTCGTCTAGTAGGGGCTGGCGACGGGTGGTGGTGGTGTCGCTGCCGATGCGGCAGGCGCAGCGGGCGAAGCAAAACACTTTTCGACCTCGTCTGGATTGGCTTGGAAACTGGCCGCGATTTCCTGCTCCGAGCGGCCTGCGTCTTTTTGCAAGCGGGCGACGTCGCAGTTTATCGGGTGGGTGGTCGTACCGCATCCAGCAAGGGCGGCCGTTATTGCGACCAACGCACATGTCCTCTCCAAGTGGCTCAGTTTCAGCATCTGTTCGCCTCGCCTTCGACGGTCCATGCTCCCTAGTGCATCGGCAGGCTAGTATTGAAGGTGCGAATTTACAAGGCGAATTCAAAGACAATTTCGATAACTAGCGCGTGTCTTGCGGGCGCGCGACCCATCTTCCTATCATTCAAGCTTCCAGCAGAGCCGTCGAATGCGCGGATCACTCGGCGAGGACAAACAGGTACTTTTCTTGGAACTGAGCAAAACCTTCGATTCGAAAGCCGCTGAGGAGCGTTGGTATCAGCGATGGATTGACTTGGGCTACTTCAACGCCGATCCGAGTCGTGCGGGCGAAGTTTTCTCGATGGTGATTCCGCCGTACAACGTGACCGGCGCACTCCACCTTGGATCGGCCCTAAACGTGACGCTGCAGGACATCGTCGTGCGGACACGCCGAATGCAGGGCTACAACACACTTTGGGTGCCGGGAACCGATCACGCCGGCATCGCAACCCAGAACACGGTTGAACGGGAGATCGCCGAAAAGGAAAAGAAATCGCGCCATGCTCTCGGCCGCAGCGCGTTCGAAGAGCGGGTTTGGAAATGGAAGGAAGAGTACGGCGGCAAAATTCTCTATCAGCTGCGGCGTTTGGGCGCGTCCTGCGATTGGACCCGCGAGCGCTTTACCCTCGATCCGGGACTCTCGCGGGCGGTGGCCCTGGTTTTCGTTGAACTTTACAAAGAAGGACTGATCTATCGCGACCGGCGGCTGATCAACTGGTGTCCGCGATGCGAGACAGCGCTGTCCGACCTCGAAGTCGAGAACTCCGAGCGCGATGGCAGCCTTTACTACATCAAGTATCCGCTCGCCGATGGCGCGGGCTATCTTGTGGTAGCGACCACACGGCCAGAAACTATGCTCGGTGATACGGCGGTTGCGGTGCACCCGGCCGATGAGCGCTACCGCACGTACATCGGCAGGAAGCTCGTGCTTCCCTTGACTGGGCGCGAGATTGCAATCCTCGCCGATGAATCGGTCGATCGCGAATTTGGGACCGGCGCGGTCAAGATCACCCCGGCCCACGACTTCAACGATTTTGAAACCGGCAAGCGGCATAAATTGCCCGAGATCTCCGTGCTGGACAATCGGGCGAACATGAACGAAAACGCCGGCGCATACAAGGGCATGGCTCGTGAGGCCGCGCGCAAGGCGATTGTCGCGGACCTCGAGAACAAGGGGTTGATCGAGAAGATCGAACCGCATCGCCACGCAATCGGAATCTGTTCGCGGTGCGACACCGTGGTCGAGCCGATGATTTCGACCCAGTGGTTCATGGCTATGAACAAGCCGGCGCCCGGGTCCGAGAAATCTTTGGCACAGATGGCGATCGATGCGGTGCGCGATGGTCGCACGAGCTTCCATCCCAAGACCTGGGGGAAGACCTATTTCAACTGGCTCGAAAGCATCCACGATTGGTGTATTTCGCGCCAACTATGGTGGGGGCATCGGATTCCCGCCTATCGCTGCGAGCGGTGCGACCATCATACGGTCGCAATCGAGCGTCCGCAGAAGTGCCAGAAGTGCGGCGGGACCGATCTGTCACAAGAAGACGACGTGCTCGACACCTGGTTCAGTTCGGCGCTGTGGCCGTTCTCGGTCATGGGCTGGCCTGAGGAGACCGAAGACCTCAAGCACTACTACCGCAAGAACCGGGACAAGAATTACGAAG
>DASXNP010000427.1:0-5631 GCA_036494985.1 Binataceae bacterium (SeqCode) | reverse complement strand
CTCTTTTGTCGAATCGTCTCGAGGATCGGAAGCTGGTCGTGCAGGATTTCCTGGATTCGCCAGTAGTAAGCGGGTCGCTTCTTCAGGTCCATCTCCGCGCCCCCAGCGTCGAGCAGCTGGTCGATCTCTGCCTCCCACGGGGTGGCGGGCGAGGGCTGGCTTGGATTCCAGATGTGCAGATTGCCCGATGAGCGCAGAAAATTCGCGCCGTTGTTCGGTTCGATGCCGCCGGTGAAACCCATTAGGATGCAATCCCAGGCGAAGCTCGAATCCAGCTTCTCAACCAGAGTCGTAAATTCCAGCGGCCGGTAATCGGCTCGGATTCCAAGGTTGGCGAGATCCTGCTTGAAGATGGCGCACATCTGCTCGCGGATCGGATTGCCCGCGTTGGTGGTTAGGTTGAAGACGATCGGATTGCCTTTCGAGTCGGCGCGAACTCCGGGCCTGATCAGATGGTAGCCGGCGGATTCGAGGATCTGCTCCGCCTCCTTCGGATCATAGTCGTAGTCCTTCAGATCCGGATTATGAAAGATCTTGTTCGCCGGTGAGATGTTCGCGACCGCGGGGTCACCGAGTCCATCAAGGCAAAGATCGATCATCGACCGCTTGTCGATTAGATGGGCAATCGCACGCACAAAGTTGAGATCGGTGAACCAGACGAACTTGGGATCGGTCCGCCCGTCTCTTACGAAATGGCGCGGGTTGCGGTTAAACGAAAAGAACAGCGACCCGGTGTCCACCCCGGTTTCCGCGAGCCGGATTTTTAGCTGGTCGGCTTTGGTGCGAAGGTCAAGCACCTCTTTGGGCTGGGCCGAGTGGATGTCGGTTTGCCCGGAGAGAAATCTCAAGTAAGCAGCGTTCTGATCCTGCACGATGAGTGAGGTTTGTCCGCTAAGCCGCGGCAGTTGCCCGCCCTTGTCATCCCTCATCCAGTAGTCTTGGTTGCGCTTGAACTGGATCGATTGCGCCGGAACGTATCGAGTGAATCGGAAAGGTCCGAGCCCGACGATCTTCTCCGGCGGCGTGTCGATTCCCCAAGTTCGATTGAACGATCCATTGTCGAGCGCCGGTTCGAGCACGTGGGCCGGCAGAATTTCGAATCCGATCGAATACAAGAGCGGTGCGAACGGACGCACCAGCTTCATTTGAACGGTGTAGTCGTCAAGCGCTCGAGCTTCGATCGGCTTGCCAGCGACAGTCAAAATCGGCTGTTCGCTGTTCGGCACCCGCGGATCGTAAATCACCCGCAGCGTGAAGAGCACATCGCGCGCGGTGAAGGATTCTCCGTCGTACCACTTCACCCCATGTCGCAAGTGAAAAGTGATCACTTTCGCGCCGTCGCTGAAGTCCCAACTCTCCGCTAGATCCGGTTCGGGCAACATCGTTTTGGGATTGGTCCTGATGAGCCCCTCGAACAGATTGCCGGTGACCTCGGCAGAGCCTTGATCCGTCACCAGGACCGGGTTGAAGGTCTTCGGATCGCTGATGGTGCTTGAATAGAGAACCTGCTGCTCGGCGTGGCTGGTCGCCGGCCGTCTAATATGGCACCCCAACACCGTCGCGATGGGCACCAGCGAAACCACGCAGAAGCCGAGAACTCGCCCGACACCCCTAGTCTTCAATTCTGCCTGCCTTCTTTAGAGCGAGGAGCGAGAGCTGGGGCTCGTCGAGGCTGAGCTCCTTGGTGTGGTCGCCGGGCACCAGCACGAACGCGGTGTCCTCGACTGCTGCGTTCACGATCGGCCGTTGGTAGTTGAACTTGACCCGGGTGCCGGCAATCGGGAAACGCGCATCCAATTCGTACGGAAAGTTTGTCCCTCCGATCTCACGATAGTCGCGATAGTGAACTTCGTAAGCCAAGGCTCGGTTCGCCAGCTTTTGGCGCGCCAGCGCGAGGTCGTTTCCCGCAAATCCCAGTTCCGTGCGCGATCCGTCGTCTTTGGCGTAGCTCACGATCGTCAGGTCGCCTTCAATCCACACCGAGTCGATCTTACCCGTCAGCGCTTGTTCCTCGGGAGCAAGCCCCATTAATAGATTTACTGCGTCGCGGGGCGCCGCCGGTATTTGCACGAAGCGGTTTAGGGTCTGCGCCGTCGCACTCCCAGTCTTAAGCGTGTTGTTCGACGCCTCGAAGACCGCGATCTGAGAGTCGTTCGCCGTCACAACCGCCGCGACCCCCATCGGTGAGAGCGCTTCGACCCGCAAACTGGCTGGGCGCCGCACCAAGATCGTTTCGCGGGTCTTAAGATGCTGTCCGTCGCCGCCGGTGTATTCCATTATCGCCGGCGTCTGAAGCGAGTTCATCCATCGGCCGCGCTGGGCGAGCGCGTCGGTCAGCTGTTGCGCCTGTGCCAAACTGCCGCTGGGTGCTCCGACCGAAGTCGCCGGGACCGCGGGGCTGGAAGGCGGTGTGACGGATGCGCAACCCACAATCGCGGCAATTGCGATGGTTGCGATGGTGAAATTTCTTAAGTTCGGCGCAATCGGCAAACAACTACTGCGATGCACGCCCGTCATCGCGCAACGCCTGCATCTTGTCTTTTAGGCGCCCGACCTGGTCAGCCTCTTTGGTCCGGGTCAGCGCGTCTTGGTACTCGTGGCTGGCTTCCTTGTACTTTCCAAGCTTTTGGTAGGCGTCGCCGAGATGCTCGGTAATTGTTGGGTCATCACCCGACAGGTCTACGGCGCGTTCGAGTTGCTCGACCGCCTTCTCATATTGGCCCCGCTGGTAGTAGACCCATCCCAAACTGTCGATGTAGAAGCCGTCCTCGGGCTCGATGGTTATCGCCCGTCTGATCAGTCTCTCGGCCTCGTCCAAGTGCTGCCCTTGCTCGGCATATGTGTAACCCAGGTAGTTCAACGCCGGGGCGTTACTCGGGTTCAGATCGACCGCCTGCTGCATCTGCTCGATTCCGAGCTGCTTCTGATTGGACTCGTCGTAGAGCGCGCCGAGCGTGAAATGGTACTTGTCGTTCTTCGGATCGAGCGCGATCATTTTCTGAACCAGGTCGATGGCCGGTGGATATTCCTTTTTCTCGCGATAGACGCCGGCCAAGAAGCTCATGAACTCGGTATCGTTGGGTTTCTTGCGCAGCACTTCGTTGAGCACCGCGATCGCCTGGTCGTAGTTGCCCTGCTTGTCGTACAGGTAGGCAAGCTGGAGGCGCGATTCAACGTAGTGGTCGGCGCCGTCGGGTATCTTCAGGAATGCCGCGATTGCCTTATCCGTATCGTTCAGCTCGGTGTAAACGGTGCCGAGATAGTAGAGCACCCGGTAGTTGAGCGGCTCCGATCCCAGGACCAGATTGAACTCGGTTGCCGCCCGATCGTAATCGCCTTGCTCGAAATAGAGCAGTCCAATCTTGATTCGCGTGTCATCCGGATTGGTCTCCATTTCTTCCAGATGCTGGAACTCGCTGAGCGCTTTGTCGAATTTCTTTTCCCCGACGTACAACTCCGCCAGCCGTTTGCGCACCAGCTCATTGTTCGGGTTTATCTGAAGGATTTTTTGATAGTAGCCGATCGCTTCCTTGCTCTCGCCCTGCACCTCACGGAGCACTGCCATGTCGAGCAAGACCAGCTCCGACTGCGGGTTCAGCTTGAGTGCACGCTGGTAGTAGTCGTCGGCTTGCGCGTAATTCTTCGCCGCCGTCATTACCCGGCCGGCGTAGTAGTAGCCAAGAAAAGAATTCGGATCGAGCGCGATCAATTGCTCAAAGGTCTTGGCAGCTTGCGCGTTGTCGCCCCGCTTGGCGTAGAGCGTGCCGAGATAGAGATAGGCCTCCTGGCTCTTCGGATCGAGCTTGAGGACTTCCTTATACTGCGCTTCGGCGGCCGGGTCCTTGCCGGTTGCCGAATCTATTCCCGCGGCCAGCAGTCTGGCCTCCACGTTGTCGGGATCCGCAGCAATCGCGGCGTTGATCTCTTCGGCTGCATCCTTGAGCCGTCCTTGTCTGACGTAAAGCGTCGCGAGCTTGACCCTCAGCTTCGAACTCGAGGGATCGGCTTGCGCCGCGAGTTCGTAGTCCTTGAGCGCCTCGTCGTGATCGCCGGTATTCATGGCGACCTGCGCTTTGAGGAAGTTGGCCATCGCCCCGGCTTCCGGCGGTATCTGCGCCTTCTCGGCGCCGCCAAAGGGTGCGGACGCAGCGGCAGCTGGTTGAGAAACGGATTTGTTCGCGGTGCTGCATCCGGCAAGCCCCAACAGCAGCGCTCCCAGCAGAAGAACGACGCGTTCGGCAGACAACTTCATTGAAAACAAGCGCTACTCGGACCTGATGATCTCACGCCTAACATAGCGGTTTCCAACCATCAAAGTAATACGGCCGGACCGGGCGCGTGCTTGCGTCCGCAGGGCGAGTGAAATAGAGCCTGAGCGACCGATGCCTCACCTCAAAGCGTCACTGGAAGAAAGCCCGGGCGCGGCTTTGCCCGCGGGGTTCTTCACGCGTGAGCTTTCGCCCCGTCGCCAGCTCGGGGCGGTCCAATTGGTCGCGGTCATCTACCTGGTCGTCAGCGGCGGGGCCTACGGCATCGAGGACGCGGTCCGCACCGCCGGCCCACGCCTCATTCTCCTGCTCTGCGTGATCGTGCCATTCACCCTTAGTCTCCCAACCGCCCTGATGGCCGCCGAGCTCACCGCGCTTATTCCGGAAGAAGGCGGATTCTACCAATGGGTCAAGCAGGCATGCGGACCGTTTTTCGGGTTTGCCGAGGCGTACTGCACGCTGCTTTATACCGCGGTCGATATGGCTCTTTATCCGGTCCTGTTCGCCGCTTATGTTTCCTTCCTGATTCATCTTTCAAGCACCGAATCAGCGCTGCTGGCAATCGCAACCGTCTGGATCTCCGGACTGCTCAACGCCTGCGGGGTTCGCAGCGTAGGCAGCGCTTCGGTCGGGTTCACGCTCGCGCTTAGCCTGCCGTTCATCGCCCTGGTGCTGATCGGTCTTCCACGACTGATGCATTTCCGGCTGCCAACCCAGGACGCTTCATCGCCGCGCGAGCTTCTCGCCGCTCTCGGCGGCGGTCTTACGATTGTCATATGGAATTACTGCGGTTTCGAAAACCTCAGCATAGTGGCCGCCGAAATCAAAAATCCTACCCGCAACTACTTGCGCGCCGTGATCATCGCACTGCCTTTGGTCGCGCTGGGTTATCTGCTCCCCTTGATGGTCGCTCTAAGCGGCGCTCGCGGCTCCGCGAACTGGACGACCGGGTACTTCGCCGAGATCGGTAAGCAGTTCGGAGGCCGAGTTCTAGGTTGGGCATTGGCCGTCGGCGGCGCTTTCAGCGGTTTCGCTTTGTTCCAGGCTGGCATGCTGTGGGTATCGCGAATTCCCTTCGTCCTCGCCCGCGAGGGCTATCTTCCAAGCCGGCTGGGCACCTTGTGGGACTTCTCCTCGACCCCGCTGAGCGCGATCCTTCTTTGCTGCGCCGCGTTCACCATCCTCATCCCGATCGGATTTACCGTCCTGGTGGTAATCGACGTCACCTTCTACATGGCTGGCCTGACCCTGGAACTGATTTCGCTCGTCCGGCTGCGAAAGTTGCGCCCCCTGCGCGCAAGCGGACTCTACCGAATTGGAGGAGGCCCAATCGGCTTGGGGTTGGTGGTGGCGGCGCCGTTGC
>DASXNP010000426.1:0-3007 GCA_036494985.1 Binataceae bacterium (SeqCode) | reverse complement strand
CGGCAGCCCGTCTATGATGTCGTACAGCACGATGTCGCCGAGTCCTTTAAGAAAACACAGATGCGCACAGGTCGCACCGACATTGCCCGCTCCGATAAAAGCGATCTTGTGTCTAGCCACGGTCTGCCGCGGAGGGTCTCTCGATTCCCGTCCGCCTCCTTAATCCTAGCTTATACTTCGTTCTTATTTGAATATGCAAAACTTAACTGACATGGGTTGGTCCGAGTAACCGGGAACTTGGCTGTTCCGGGTAAAGATGGAATGAAGTAACACCCTTCACCAAAGGGTAAAAGAGCCCAGTAAATGGCCGCGCAGGGCGGGCGGCGTCTTGGCCCTGGTCTGGTTCGGCTGCCTTCGATGCTACAATGGGTCGAAATGAAATTGCTTATCGGCTTGCTGCTTTCGATCCTTCCCGGGGTTGCACAGGCTCAACAAGACGTCCCGACCATCGAGCGTCAGAAATCGAATACGGCCGGTACGTTAGTTCTTCCCCGCCAAGCGCAAACGCCGCCTCCGGGTGCGCAGCCGCCAGTTGTACTCCAACCCGGACAGAGTACGCTTACAATCCCACAGGCCAGCCGTGATTTCATCGGGGAATGGGGGGGCTATCTGGGGGTGGATAAAGTGCAAGGTGACATTGACGCGCCCGACGAAGCGATCGTTAGCCTGGCCTTTGGCGAGGACAACGGCACGGTTTTCATGCGCACTACAGCCTTCGCCGGGCGCCACTCGATGATCACCAAGACCACCGCGCAGCTTCTAGATCCACGACGCATCAAGCTTACGCTCGAGGGCTACGAGCTCAAAGCAAGTCCGCCGCTGAAGCATGTGGAGTCCCTAAGCATCGCACTGATTGGCAAGAACAAGATGGATTGCCTCAAGTACGTCGATTTCTACCTGCCCGGCGGGGGCAATCCGGTTGCCTCGATCGATTATCACGGAAGTCTGCGCCAGCTCACCGAGGCCGAGCTTCAGGAGATGCAAGCCGAGGTAATGCGGTCAGGTTCCATTCCGCAAAGGGAGATCGAAGGCTCGCGCAATTTCGGCAATTGACGCGAGCGCCGGTCGGCATTCAAGCAAGCAAAACAAGAACCGCTTTTGGGGGCGACTTTGTCGGTCGCGTGTGCCCTTCGAATCGATTACGCTTGGCGGTTGATGCCCGCCAGGTGCCCGGAAGCCGAGGTCGATCGTGATGCTCAACGAACCGACCTACGGGAGATGCTTCTCGAAGAGCTTCAAGTAACGCTTGAGGAATGGGGCGAGCGCCCCTTCCGGGCCCTTCAAATCATGAATTGGCTTCACCTCCGCAGGGTCAACTCTTTTGCCGAGATGTCAAATCTGCCGATGCCGCTGCGCGACAGGCTTGCCGGTCGATTCGACCTCGGTCCCCCAATTGCGGCGGTCGTCGATCGTTCGGTCGATGGAACCCGTAAGCTTTTGATTCATCTCGGCGACGGTGAGGCCATCGAGAGCGTGATCATCCCCGCCGACCATCGCCTCTCACTGTGTCTTTCGAGCCAGGTGGGTTGCGCAATGGATTGCTCGTTTTGCGCCACCGCCCGCATGCGGCTTCATCGCAATCTGAGCGCCGCAGAAATCGTTGCTCAGCTCGACGCGGCCGAGCTTTACCTGGACGGGGGCGAACGGCTGACGAACTATATCTTCATGGGAATGGGCGAACCGCTCGCCAACTATCCCCGCCTCCTTCGCGCGCTTAAGATCATGACGGCGCAGTGGGGTAGGGCGATCTCGCCGCGTCGTATCACGGTGTCGACCGTGGGATTGGTCCCGGCGATGAGACGGCTTCTCGCGGATACCTCCGTCAACCTTGCGGTCTCGCTCCATGCCACGACTAACGAAGTCCGCGACGCCCTTGCTCCGATCAATCACCGCTACCCGCTTGAGGTGTTGCTCGACGCTTGCCGCGATCTGCCGCTTCCGCGCCGGCGCCGAATCATGTTTGAGTACGTGATGCTTCGCGGAATCAACGATTCGCGCGACGACGCGAAGCGCCTGGTGAAGTTGCTCGGGCCCTTGCGCGCGAAGGTCAACCTAATTTTCTTCAATCCATTTGTCGGGTCACAACACGAGGCGAGTTCGCGGGCGGCGGTCGAGGACTTCCAAGCGATTCTGCGCAAGGGTAGCTTGGTGGCCACTATCCGCGAAAGCCGCGGACGCGATATCGCGGCGGCCTGCGGCCAGCTCTGGGCGAATCAGGTGGGGAGTCGACCGAAGGATCACCGTGCGCAACCGCTCACTAACGCTCTTTAGAGGGGCGGTGCTGGTCGCGATGGCTTGATCCGGAGAATGTGCTGATGGGTAAACGGGTGCTTGGCATTATCGGCGGCAGCGGCTTCTACCAGATGGACGGTCTCGATCGTCCCGAGCCGATCGAACTGGACACGCCCTTCGGCAAGCCCTCCGACAGCTACTATCGCAGCCGCCTGGGCGACACGGAACTGATCTTTCTCGCCCGCCACGGCCGTGGCCATCGACTCATGCCCAGCGAAATCAATTACTGCGCCAACCTGTTTGGCATGAAACAGCTCGGGGTTGAATATTTGGTGTCGGTCAGCTCGGCGGGTAGCATGCGCGAATCGATCGCCCCGGGCGACTTCGTCGTGCCTGACCAGTTCTATGACCACACCTTCAAACGTCCCGCGACCTTCTTCGGTCGCGGCGTCGTAGTACATGTTTCGCTCGCTGATCCCGTCTGCTCCGATCTCCGTCGTGACCTCGCGACGGCGGGCAGAAAAGTCGGCGGGAAGACTCACGATCGAGGCACCTACTTCTGCATCGAAGGTCCGCAATTCTCGACTCGCGCCGAGTCCAACATCTACCGAAGCTGGGGCATTGACGTGATCAGCATGACCGCGATGCAGGAGGCGCGGCTCGCCCGCGAAGCCGAGTTTTGTTACGCGGCGCTCGCGCTAGTGACCGACTATGACTGCTGGCATGAGAGCGCCCAGCAGGTCGTGATCGCCGACGTTCTGCGGGTGTTGAAGGA
>DASXNP010000425.1:0-2926 GCA_036494985.1 Binataceae bacterium (SeqCode) | reverse complement strand
GACACTCGCCGTGCGGATCGGCGACGACCTCGTTTATGAGGGAGCGTTCGGCTCCCGGTCAATCGCGCCAGATCGGCGGCCGATGAAAATCGAAACGGTCTTCGACCTGTCATCGCTTACCAAGCCGCTTGCCACGACCATCGCTATGATGATGCTGGCGCGCGATGGAAAGCTCAAGCTCGAAGATCGTGTCACGCGCTTTTTCCACAATTTCGGGGTGCATGGAAAAAACTACATTACATTTCGGCAGCTGCTCGCGCACTGTTCGGGCCTCGCGCCGTGGCGCCCGTTCTACCAGCAGATCGCGGCGATCGAGAAGGGCGGCAAGGTCAACTTCATGGCGAGCCGTGGGGCCAAGGAGTTCGTTTACGAGCAGATCCACCGCGAAAAGCCCGAGGCACCGCCTAGCACGAAAACCATATACTCGGATCTCAACTACATCCTGCTCGGCGAGGTAGTCGAGCAAATCAGCGGAGCCAGCCTCAATCGCGTTTGCCGCGACAAGATCTTCAAACCGCTGGGACTCCGTGCGACCGACTTCATCGATATCTCGCTGGTGCGCACGCGCCGGCTCGAACCCGTGCCCGAGATGTTCGCGCCAACCGAGGTCTGTCCGTCGCGAAAGCGGATGCTAGTAGGAGAAGTCCACGACGACAACGCGTATGCGATGGGCGGGGTTGCGGGACACGCCGGCCTTTTCGCGCCGGTGCGAGAGGTCGACCGAATCGCGCGCGAGTTGCTCGCTTGCTATCACGGCCATTCCGAGCTGGTTCCACAGAAGATCCTGCAGCAGTTCTGGACCCGCGATTCGACGGTCGCCGGTTCGACCTGGGCCCTGGGGTGGGACACTCCGTCGGCAGAGAACTCGAGTTCGGGAAGTCACTTCTCACCCAATGCGGTGGGGCATCTCGGATTCACCGGTACCTCGCTCTGGATCGAACCGGAACGCGGAATCGCGATCACCTTGCTTACCAATCGGTTACATCCGCGGCGCGAAAATCAGGCCATCCGAGATTTCCGGCCGCGGATACACAATCTGATCATGGAAGCGATCGCCCATCCGCATGAAAGTTGACCCTGCGGTTGCAACCGAGCGGCGCTTGGCGGCCTTCCCGCGATCGATTCATCACGTCCATTTGATCGGAGTCGGCGGTACCGCGATGGCGGCGCTGGCTGGGATGCTCTCGGAGCGGGGATTTCGCGTCACCGGCTCGGATCGGGAGTTGTACGAGCCGACCGCTTCGTTGCTTCGCGGTTCGAGAGTCGAGCTTCGCACGGGCCATTCGGCCGCTAATCTCAATCCCGCCCCGGATCTCGTGGTCGTTGGCAATGTCATCACGCCTTCGAATCCAGAGGCGCAGGCATTGATGCACTCGGAGATTCCCTACGTCTCGATGCCCGAGGCTCTGCGGCATTTCTTTCTTCGCGATCGACGCGTCCTGATGGTCGCGGGGACGCATGGTAAGACTACAACCACCTCGCTGATTGCCCATGTCCTGGCTGGGGCTCGGCGGGATCCATCGATGCTGGTCGGCGGTGTGGCTAAAGACTTCGGCTCGAATTATCGCCTCGGGTCAGGTAGCGATTTCGTCATCGAGGGCGACGAATACGACACCGCTTTCTTCGACAAGGGCCCAAAGTTCCTCCACTATCATCCGCAAAGCGCGATCATCACGGCGGTTGAATTCGATCACGCCGACATCTTTTCCGATCTGGAGCACGTCAAATCCGCTTTCCGCCGGATGGTAGATCAGATGAACGCGACGCATTTGCTGGTGGTTTGCGGTGACCATCTCAACGCATTGGAAATCAGTCGCGATGCGCAAGCCAAACGTTTGACTTACGGTCTTAGGAATGGCGATTTTCGCGCGGTAAATCTCCAGACCTTTGAAGATGGAACCAATTTCTCAATTCTTCACAGAGGAAAGCTGGTCGCCGACCGCCTGCGAATCGGGCTTGGGGGTCAGATGAATGTTGCGAATGCAACAGCGGCTTTCGTGTTGCTGCGCGAGCGCGGGCTGGACGTGGAGGAAATCACCGAAGGACTTCGAACATTTCGTGGAGTGGTCCGGCGTCAAGAGTTCATTGGAGAGGCCGCAGGCGTAACCGTGATCGATGACTTCGCGCACCACCCGACCGCTATCACGGCGACGCTTGATGCGATCGCGGATCGCTATCCAGGCCGCCGCATTCTCGCGGCCTTCGAGCCGCGCTCGAACACCATTCGCCGCAACGTATTTCAAGCTGATTTGGCCCAAGCCTTCGATCGCGCCGCCCGGGTCTATCTGGGTGCGGTTTTCTTCAAGGAAAACGATCCGATTCCGGTCGAACAACGGCTTGCAACGGCCGAGCTCGCCGGGGAGATTCGTCTCCGTGGCGGCGCCGCTGCCGCGTACGAAAGCAATGCTCAGCTCCTTCAGGCGATGCTTGCCGACTGCCGGGCAGGCGACGTTGCGGTCTTCATGTCAAACGGTCCCTTCGACGATCTCAAGAATCGATTTCTGGCAGGGCTCTCGGCTTGACGAATCGGGTTTCCAGCAAACTCCCACAATAGTGAAGGAACACTGACTACCCGACTCGGCGTGGTACCTCAAGCTCAAGAAGAAAAAGCGGAAAAGAAATTCATGATTCGACGCGCGCGAATGCCTAATTGTCGATCCTCGCGCTTCAGTGCGTAGCGAACGGCGTGCAAAGCTGCGACGAAGTGATAGCAGTTTGGCGCGCCGCGCCCAGATTGCCGCCGTGGGGACGCCGACGGTCGTGAAGGGACCTGCTCGGCAGGGACTTCATCGTTGGGATTAGGCCGAGCGTCGGATCCGGGAACACCGGCCGTTTCGCGCTCGGTGTCTTTCAGCTGCTAAATGGCTTCCTGACTTGTTTCGGAAGCAATCTTAAAAACCCCACGTTAGCAGCTACTAAACTCTCC
>DASXNP010000424.1:0-6110 GCA_036494985.1 Binataceae bacterium (SeqCode) | reverse complement strand
GCCTTGCGTTCGGTGGCTGCCTGGAAGACTCCCAGTCCGGCCGCGTCGGCTTCGTGGAGCAGAAAATCGGCACCCTGGGTAATTTGTGCGAGCGCCGCTTCCTTGGCCGCACCGACATCTTCGAAGCTGCCGGTGTAAGTAACCAGCACCCGCCCGTCGGGATGCGAAGCGAGAAAGCCTCGCCGGAAACCCTCGAAGGTCAAACGGATCGCTGGCAATTCGATTCCACCGATTGCTCCCGCCACCCCGCTTTTGGTCATCAGGCCCGCCAGAAACCCTTCGACATAAGCCGCTTCTTCGATTTTGAAAGTCAGCGACGCCACATTGGCCGACGAGGCGCTGCCCGAAGTTACGATGAACCAGGTCTTCGGGAAGTCGCGGCTAGCCTCCAGGGCGGCATCGGTATACTCAAAACCATGGGCGAAGATTAGGTTAAAGCCGCGGGAGCCAAAATCACGGAAGGCATCGGCGAAATCCGATGGAGAAGTAGTCTGCACCAGCGCGGTGTCGGCGCCAAGCTTGGCTTTGATCAATTGCAAGCCGTCAAAGGCGGCGGCGTTCCATCCTGCATCGCTGACCGGTCCGGGGGTCAGCAACGCGACTTTGAATGAGTTTGACGCATTGGTGGCCGTTTTCGGGCGCGGCGTGCATCCCGAAAGGGCAACCAGCAGAGCGAAGGCGAGCACCCGGCCCGATAATGCGGGTTTAAGGATAACGCGCGCAGGGCGGCGATATGATAAGTGACTAGACAAAACCTGCTACTTTGAGCACCTGAGTGTCCTTGACTAATGCGTCCTTGGCAACGGATAGTCACTGCCGGAGCAGCCTTGCACTCTAGGCGCACAAAGACCATCGGAAAAGACACGCATAAGGCCGCGGCGCGGACGCTGAGTTTGGGGCTGCTTTGGGCCGCGCTCCTTGGAATCCTACTGAGCAACAGTGCGCAAGCTGCTTCGCGCCTGGTATTTCCACGTCCGGTGGCGCTCGAACCAAACATCGATTTTTGGGTCGATGTTTTCAGCGCATACTCGGAGCGCGATTTTGTAGTCCACGACCGCGACCAAGTTTGGAAAATATACCAAGTGCTGCACATCCCCGGCGACGGTTCGCCCTCACCCACGGACGTCGACTGGGCCAAGGGCTATCTGAAGGCCAAATGGAGCGATGCGTTGCACCATCTGGCTACCGGGGCCGAGCCGGTGGGGGCCGAAGAACGAGTCGCGGCAAGGCTGTTTTCGGGCGAGTCGCTGTGGGCGTACGAAGTAGCCGCGCAGAATCTGCGGGTCCAGCAGGGGCTTCGCGAACGGTTCAGAGAGGCGATTTTGCGCAGCCGGAATTATTCCTCCACGATGGAGCGGATTTTTCGAGCGGCCGGTCTGCCGGTGGAGCTGACGATGCTGCCGCACGTCGAGTCGGGCTTCGTCAACACCTCGCGGTCCAGCGCCGGCGCGGTCGGCATCTGGCAGTTCACCCGATCGACGGGAAAGCAGTACGATCTGAAGATCACGCGGCGAATGGACCAACGGCTGGATCCCTATCGTGAGACCGAAGCCGCCGCCAAATTGTTGCGCTACAACTATGAGGTGTTGGGTAACTGGCCGCTGGCGATAACCGCCTACAACTACGGGACCTATGGGATGGCGCAGGCGGCGGAGGCCTTCGCCAGCGACTTCAGCAAGGTTTTCAAGCGCTTCAACGGTCCGCACTTCGGATTCGCCTCGAAGAACTACTACGCTGAGTTCTTGGCGGCGCTGCAGGTTCATGACTATGAAGACGCGTATTTTCCGGGGATCGCGGCCGAGCCCACGCCGCCGCCGCAAGTCGTAAGGGTGATGCTGCCGGCTCCCGCCAGATCCCATCGACATCAGCCCGGAGGGCGCACCGCCCGCGCTTCCCGTGCGACGCACCGCAAGCACCGTCAAGCGCAGACCGCGGGCAAAGCCAAGTCGGCGCTCCCGCCTACTTAAGCGGCAGCCGCTTTCGTAGCTGCTTGGCTGATCGACCCGGCAGCAAAAAGGCTGCGCTTGATGCGTTCATAAAATCGGCTCTGGTATTCTCGCCTATGACGTGGCGGGCAGTTTGGAAATCGAGCGTATCGTGCCCAAGGAGATCCGCGATCTGGCTCCGCGGCTTCTTGGCGCGATCGGAGATCGCGCCGCATCCCGAGCGATACGAACGATTATCGATCGGGCAGCGGACGAACGGCTCGCGCTCGCCTTCCTGATCGAGCTCGCCAACCGTTCGGCTCCCGTGCTGATGCGGGTGCTGGCCGATCCCGAAGAGGCAAGCGATCTGATCTTCTGCCTGGGCGCCTCCGAGCTGGTCGCAACCAACCTGTCGGCCAGCGGTCCACGTTGGGCCGAGGTGTTCCGAGCCGCCCGGGCGCAAAGTTTCAGTTCGATGATTTCATCGCTTCACTGCGCTTTGCCGCAAAACGCCGACCGGAGCGCGCTGATTGAAGCGCTAGGCCAATTCAAGCGCAGCCGCTTCCTGGGGATTGTAATGGCGGACCTGTTGGGCCATTTCAGCGTCGAGCAGACGCTTGCGGCGATGTCGGGGCTGGCTGATGAATGTACCCGCGCGGCGATCGAAATCGCACGGCGTTCACTCGGCCCGCGCGCGGCGCGGAGCTTTTGCGTACTCGGGATGGGCAAGCTCGGGGCGCAGGAGCTCAACCTCAGCTCCGATCTCGACCTGGTGTATCTGCACGACTCCAACGATTCCGAAATGGAGTCCGCCTCCAAAATGGGCGAGATGGTCACCGAACTGCTGGCCGAGAACTGCTTTCGCATCGACATGCGGCTCAGGCCCGGTGGCCACGCCGGAGTGCTGGTGCCGTCGATCGAGGGCGCACTGACCTTCTACGAAAATTACGGGCAGACCTGGGAGCGGGCGGCGCTGTTGCGCGCACGGGCCATTGGAGGCGATACCGCGGCAGGCAACCGCTTGATATCGGAACTGAGCCGCTTCATCTACCGCAAGTATCTCGATTTCGACACCCTGCGGCAGTTGCGTCAAATGAAGCAGCAGATCGAGGACAACCTGCAGTCGTCGGAGATGGTTGAGCGCAATATCAAGCTGGGCCGCGGGGGAATCCGCGAGCTTGAGTTCGTGGTCCAGGCGCTCACTTTGATCTACGGCGGCCGCGATCCGCGCTTGCGGCAGCCGCGCACCATCGCGGCTCTAAACGGTCTGGACTTGCATGGCTATATCGAGTCCGGTGAGGCCCGCCAGCTGATCGCGGCGTATCTCTTTTTGCGCGATGTCGAGCACAAATTGCAGGCGGTGGCAGGACTGCAAACGCATACCCTCCCCACCGACCAGCCGCGACTGCGCGCGCTCGCGGTGCGCCTGGGTCTCGGCAAGGGGCCACCGGGCGTCGCGCGCTTAAAGTCGGCGCTCGATCAGCATCGGCAGCTGATCGCGGAGGTCTTCAAAGAGCTGCTCTCCGGCTCGGCTGATCGATACTCAAAACCCGCTTCGAGCGAAGCTCACGGCGCCTGGAGCGCGGCGGGCGATCCTAATCGGTCCGCGCCGATCCTGTGGCAGATGGGTTTCGCCCGTCCTAATGAAAGCGCCAATAATCTGCTCTACCTGCTTGAGGGGCCCGAACACATGACCGCCGGCGAGCGCCGGCGCGAATTGCTTGAAGTGCTGGGGCCGCAACTCCTCGACGAGATGCGGCTGTTGCCCGACCCGGACCTTGCGCTGCTGAATCTGTCGTCATTCATAGCTGCGGTCGGCGCGCGAACCTCGTTTCTGATGCTGCTCCAATCGCATCCGGCGACCCGCGCGATCCTGCTGCGACTTTTCGCGTCGAGTACCTACCTCTCGACGGTCTTCGTCCGTCATCCCGACATGCTCGACACGTTGGTGCGATCGGACCTCGCCCGACTTCGACGTTCCGACCTCGAGATGAAGCAGGAATTGGCGGAGCTGATCGGCGCGAGCGCGGATTTTGAAAGCCGCCTCGACGCGCTGCGCGGGTTTCGCCATCAAGAGTTCCTGCGCATCGCGATCGCCGACCTCGCGGGCAAAATCGGACTAGCGGAAGTCCAGTCGGAACTCACCCAGCTGGCGGAAGTGGTCCTGCGCCAAGCGCTGGAGATCGCCAGCGCGCAAGTGTCTCTAAGCCATGCGGTGCCGGCCTCGATGAAACTGTGCGCCATTGCGATGGGCCGCTTCGGCAGCCGTGAGATGTCGTACAACTCCGACCTCGACCTTATTTTTGTCTATCACGACGGCAAGGAGGCCTTTGCGGGCAGCCGCGACGCGGCGCCGCGGATCGTGCAGCGAGTGATTTCCGTGCTTGAGGCCCGCACCCGCGAGGGTTACGCCTACAAGCTCGACCTGCGCTTGCGCCCGTCAGGCAACGCTGGTCCGCTGGTGACCTCGCTTAAGGGTTTTACCGATTACCATCGCCAAAGCTCGGCGGTTTGGGAGCGGCAGGCGCTGGTGCGCGGGAGGGTGGTGGCCGGCGACGCGGGCCTGGCGGCGCAAATCGAGCAGGCGCGCCAGGAGTTTGTCTTCGGCCGCGGCCTCAACCGCGCCGGGGTCGCCGAAATCGCCGCGATGCGATCGCGGATGGAGCTTGAGGTCGGAACTGAGGACAAGCGTCGACTCAACATCAAGCAGGGGCGCGGCGGTCTGGTGGATGTGGAATTCCTGGCGCAGATGATGGCGCTGCGCCACGGACACAAGCGCAAGGATCTTCGCCTGCGCGCCACCGAAGCGCTGATCGGCGCGTTGGCCGGGCGTGGACTCATCGAAGGCGTCGAAGCCGACCTCTTGCGCGACAACTATCAGTTCCTCTGCCAGCTTGAGAATCGGCTCCGAATCGACACCGATCAGGCGGCGTGGGCAATTCCGACCGACGCCCTGCTGCTGGCGCCGCTGGCGCGCCGGATGGGATTCGAAGGAGACGATTGCGCGGCGCGCTTGCTCGCTGAACTAAACCAGCGACGCTCGCAGATTCGGGCTCTCTATCTTAAGACTTTCGCCGTCGAGCAAGCGGGGACCGACTAGGGAAAAGGGTCGACCATCCAGGCTAAAAGTCCAATTTAACGCCGCCGACGAAGTTTATCGGCGGCGACTGAAAGCCGAATGCCTCGGAGTAGTTTCGATCAAACAAATTCTGCAGCCGCACGAAAACCTGCTCATTCCTGATCCGACTCCAGCGTAGTCCCGGCGAGTAGGAAAGCACGGCGTTGAACAGTTGGTAACCAACGTGACTGCGGATGTTGGAGCTGATATCGATGTCGTCGCGATCGCCGACAAAGGTGTAGGCGAAGTTGAAGTCGAGCTTGTCAAGCGGCAGAAAGACGCCCGGCTGCACGTATTCGAGCAGCGCAGACGCGGTGTGCTTGGGTACCCGCAGCGGCCGAATCGAAGGCGATGAGGAGACGTGAGTCTCGTCCAAAGCGGTGAAGTTGCCGCCAATAGTGAGGTGGCGAATCTGAAGTTGGGGCACCACCTCGACGCCTTGAGTGTCCACCCGGCCGGCATTGCCGGATTGCGACCCGAACAAGCAGGTCGCGCAAGGGACCGTGACGATTAGGTTTTTGACGCGACGCGAAAAGTAAGTCGTGGTAATGCTCGCCAGTTCGCCGAAGTTCTTGGTAAATCCGCCGTCGTACTCGCTGGACACCTCCGGTTGTAGGTTGGGGTTGCCGAAATTGGGGAAGAACAAATCGTCGAAGCTGGGCGCGCGGAAGCCTTCGCTGTAGCTACCGCGCAGCGTCGTATTGATTTTGTCGATCGGAATCGCCACCGACCATGAGGGGCTGACTTCTTTGCCGAACTGGCTGTTACCGTCGACCCGGAAGCCGCCGGTAGCGAGCAGATGACCCCCGAAGAAAGCCCCCTGCTGGGACAAATACCCAGCGTATTCCTGGCGGTCGGCGCGGAACACAGTGGCCGACGGCGTACCGGAGAAGACCGCGTTCTCGCCCGAACGTGTCCATCGGTCCTTGAAGTCGAAGCCCGCCAAAGTAGTAAAGCTTCGCGTCCATGAGTAGACCGCTTCGAGATTGGTCCCGCGGATCTCGTCGGGGTCGTCGTCGTCCTCCGCCGAGGGGCTGCCCGGGTAGGCGAAGTTGTTGAGCCGAAGC
>DASXNP010000423.1:0-2538 GCA_036494985.1 Binataceae bacterium (SeqCode) | reverse complement strand
CCGTGGCCAGGCCTATTTCAATGTTGATATCGACCCCGACGGGCTCTTCCGCTCCGAGACCACTGTCACTCGCTTCAACGGAAATTATTACGCACCGCTGGTTCTCGCGATGACCAGCGCGTATCGCAACAACGCCAACTTGTTTTTGGATCTCACCGGCAACCGCCCAATAGTCAGACTGGGCGACACTATGATTCCGGTCGATGAGGCCGGGCGAATGCTGGTGAATTTTCGCGGTCGCGAGAAAACCTTTCCGCACCTGCCGGTCGTCGACATCATCAGGCATCGCCTTTCCGCTTCAGATTTAAACGGCAAGATTGTTTTGGTCGGCATAACCGGACGTGGCCTCGGCGATCGTGTCGACACTCCGGTCGGCGACGATTACCCTGGTGTCGAGATCCACGCCAACGCGATCGACACGATTCTGACCGGCGATTTCGTCCGGCGCTCGCTCGACGTTGAGTTTGAAAGCTACGCTGCGTTGCTGCTCGGAATCCTCATCAGCATCGCCGCCGCCTGGCTCACCGCGGCGTGGTCAGCCGCGACCGCCGTCGGGCTAGGCGCAACCTACTTCGCGTTCGCCCAGTATCTGCTGTTCAAAGAAGGAGTCCAAATCGGCCTTTTGTTCCCGCTGGCCGCGATGACCATCACTTACATCTCGCTGGTCAGCTACCGCTACGTGACCGAGGGCTTGGAAAAGCGCCACCTGCGCAACGTCTTCGAGCACTACCTCCATCCCGAAGTGATCCAGTCGGTGGTTGACGATCCCGATTCGTTCAAGCTCGGTGGGGAACGCCGTCATTTGAGCATCCTGTTCGCCGACATCATCAATTTCACCTCGCGCGCCGAAAGCTCCAATGCCGAAGAACTGGTCGCGCTGCTCAACGTGTACATGACCAAAATGACCGACCTGATCCTACAAAGCGGCGGGGTCGTGGATAAGCTGATGGGCGATGGCATCATGGCGTTCTGGGGCGCGCCGGTCGACCTTCCAAACCCCGCCCGTTCCGCGACCGATTGCGCGCTCGCGATGCTGCGAGAACTTAACCTGCTGCGTCAGAACGACGAAAGATTCAAGGACTTCGACATCGGTATCGGAATCGCGACCGGCGAAGCGATCGTCGGCAATTTCGGCGGCGAGCGTCGCTTCGACTATTCCGTGATCGGCGATGTAGTCAATCTCGCCTCGCGGGTTGAGGGGCTCACCCGCCAATTGAAGGTCCATCTGCTGGTAACGCGCGAGACCCATGCCGAAGCCGGCGACGGCTACGTTGCGCGCCAGATCGGATTGGTAAAGGTGAAAGGTAAACAGCAGGCAGTTGCGCTGGTCGAAGTCATCGCGCACGCGAGCGACGGCACAGATCCCGGCTACGTCCATCGATTCGAGCAAGTACTAAAGGAACTCCGCAACGGCTCGCCGGCCCAAGCCTACAGCGAGCTTTCCGGTTTGGCTCAGGAGAAGCCCGACGATCGGGTCGTCCAGTTGTATCTCGAGCGCATCGTTTCGTTAAAAGGGTCTAACCCCGGCGAAATCGTGCTAGAATTCGATTCGAAATAGCGCGGCCTCACAACCGCTTGTTGATTGCTGGTAAAACTGGAGTTTCCAACCGCAACTGGCTTACCACCCGCTTTCGTGTTACTAAACTGTTTCCGATTGGCAAAATGACTTTATCCTTCGAGGTTGCTGTATGAGCGCGGGCGACAGGGTGAAAGTTGGAGTGCTCGGAGCCACGGGCTACTCGGGCATTGAGGCGGTGCGCATCCTGGCGGGCCATCCGTTTGTTGAGTTGAGCGTTCTCACCTCTGAAAATTATGCCGGACGCGAGATCGCCGATGTTTACCGCCATCTGCGCGGAATCGACCTGCCGCCGCTTGAAGAGCTGCGCCCCGATCTCTCCAAGGGCCGCTGTGACGTGTTTCTTTCCTGCCTGCCAGAACAAGCTGGCACCGCGGCGATCGCGGATATCGTCGCCGCGGGTGCCCGCGTCATCGATTTCTCGGAGGATTTCCGCCTGCGCGACCCCGCAACCTACAAGGCGATCTTCGGAGTTGACCATCCCGCTAGCGGCCTGCTCAAGGAGTCGGTCTACGGACTGACCGAGTTTCATCGCCATGAGCTTCGTGAAGCACGGTTAGTAGCAAATCCTGGATGCTTCTCCACCGCCGCTCTGCTGGCGCTGCTTCCGCTAATTCGCCGCGATGTCATCGACCCATCGTCGATCGTCATCGACGCCAAGTCCGGTACCACCGGCGCGCGCCGCGCGGCTCAGATCGATCAGCTTTTCGCCGAGGTGAACGAAAATTTCCGCGCCTACAAGGTCGGCACCCATCGCCATACACCCGAGATAGAACAGGAAATCGCCTCGGTCCTCGGCCGTGAGGTCGCCATCATGTTCGTACCGCATCTGCTGCCGATTAGCCGCGGTATTCTGACCTCGCTCTTTTTGCGTCCGCGCGCGGGGACGACGGGCGAAGACATTCAGGCAGCCTACGAAGCCGCTTTCGGCAAGTCGCGCTTCATCAGGATTCTCAAGTCGG
>DASXNP010000422.1:0-3392 GCA_036494985.1 Binataceae bacterium (SeqCode) | reverse complement strand
CGCAGATTCCATCACGGCGGGATGCTGTCGGAGGGCTTCCTCGATCTCGGGCGCGGCGAAGCGATGGCCGGCGTGCGAAATGATCTCTTGGTCGCGGCCGACAAACCAGAAGTATCCGTTCTGATCACGGTAGCCGTGGTCGCCGGTAAGGTAGAAGTCGCCGCGAAACGCGGCCGCGGTTCGGTCGGGGTCTTGGAGATACTCGATAAAAGTGGAGGGTGGACGAGCGGGTTTGACGCGGATCGCAAGTTCGCCAATCTCGCCGCTTTTGATTTCATTCAGATCGGAGCCGAGGACTTTTACCTCGTGGCCAGCCAGTGGAGTTCCGATGGAGCCGCGCTGCGCTTCGTCTTCGGAAGAGTTCGCGAGCAAGAGGCCAGTTTCGGCTTGCGCGTAACCCTGGAGAATGACCAACCCGGTGCTGGACTGCCACGAGCGGATCAAATCCGCCGGTAGACCTTCGCCAACGGTGGTGCAACGCCGAATCGAATCGAGCCGGGGCGCACGCGGGCTCGAGGCAAGAATCGTCAGCATGCCGCGGTATTCCGCCGGAGCCATACAAAGGGTCGCGATACGATACTTCTCAATCAAACGGAGCGCGCGCCCAGGATCAAAGCGGCCGTTGAACATGAAAACGGTCGCGGCGCTGGTCCACGGCGCAAACAGGGCGCTCCATGCCGCCTTGGAGGTTCCGGGGTCGGCGGTTGTCCAGTGGACCGCGCCGGGCTTAAGGCCGAGCCAATCGTTGGCGATGAACCGGCCGGTCCAGCCGAAAGTCGCACTGTGCACGACGCCTTTGAATTCGCCGGTGACGCCGGCGGTGAAGAAGCAAAGCGCAGGCTGCCCGGAACGAACCCGTACGGGAGTGAACGAGCCCGAGGCGGTTTGCATCGCGAGGTTCAGACTGGTCCACCCGCTCCGATCGCTGCCGGCGAGCAAGTAGTGTTTGAGGGCGGGGCAGTCGCGGCGCAGATCGGCGACGATCTCAGCCGATGCGGGGGCGGCGACGATGGCGACCGCTTCGCAGCGATTGGCGCGCGAGACGATTTCTTTGTCTCGCAGGGTGGAGCCGCATGCGATGGCGATCGCCCCCAGTTTGAGAATCGCCACAAAGGTGGCATGCCACATCGTCGTGGGCGGCAGCATCAGGAGCACGGCGTCGCCGTGCTTAACCCCAAGCTGGCTTAGAACATTGGCGATTTGATTGGACTGGCGGCGGATGTCGGCAAAGCTCACGCGTGCGAGGTTGCCAAGCGAGTCTTCATGTAGCAACGCGGTTCGGTTGGGATCCGCGGCGGCTTGCGAATCGACCACCTCGCCGAAGTTGAAGTATTCGGGCGCTTGCCAGTCCAAGGGTCTGTTGCGGTTCGCTGACATATCGATCAGCGGCGCACGCGGGCCGAGGAATCGGTGCGCGCGCGGCCGTGAATCCCGGCGGCCTTGATGTATTTGAGAGTTATGGGTGAGAGGTCATCGGAGGCGACGCGGACTTCGACCAGGGCGAACTGCCGGCGGTTGCGATGGGCGAGGTCGAGCGCCGGACGCAGTTCGCTCAGGTGCTCGACGCAAACTCCGAGCCCGCCCCAATCTTCGGCGAGTTTGGCATAGGGCCATGGTGGGATGCTCAAGAGATCGGTGCGCTGGGTGACTGGGCGGAAGATTTGCCATCCGCCGTTATTGATCACGACGACGACGGGATTGGCGCCGAAGGCGGGCGCGTGAGACACTTCGGGCCCGGTCATCTGAAACGCGCCGTCACCACAGAGAATGAGCGGGCGCAGACCGGATCCGACCTGCGCGCCGAGCGCGGCGGGTACCGAAAATCCCATCGAAGCGTAGTAGCCCTGAGCCATGTAAAAGCTGGTGAAGGGGACACGTACATCGAGTCCTGCGAAAAGCATGTCGCCGGATTCGGCGACCACCATGTAGTCGCGCTTGTCGGAGAGAAAGGCGTTGACCGTTGCGAGCAGATCGGCTACGCGGACGGGTGCGTTCGCGCTCGCCCGCAGGTCGCGAAAGCGTCCGTTACCGAGATTATCCGCGTAAGCGATTTTTTCGCGGTGAGGTTTGAACTTCTGAGCCAGCAGCGCGCGCATAAAATCGCGTACGCCGACATCGACGTAAGTGTGGAAGCGGACCTCGACCTGACGATCGACAGCCCACACGGTTTGTTCTTTGATGATATGGGGCGGGCGGCTGCCGAAGTTCATATCGGTCTTGAGGCATCCGAGGTTGAGCACGAAGTCCGCCCGATCCATGCGCTTCACGATCGGTGCGGGACTGATACTGCCGATGTGAACGCCCATATGGAGCGGATGGTCCATTGGGAAGGCCCCCTTCCCGAGCATCGTAGTCATCACTGGCGCCCCCATTCGCTCAGCCAGAGTGACGAGATCATGGGTCAATTTGTAGCGGTGGATTTCGATGCCGCCGATCACGACGGGTTGGCGGGCCGCGTTGAACATTGCCGCGGTGTCGCGGGCGGCCTCGCCGGCTCTGCGCGCATCCGACTCGTGGAAATGGAGGCGTCCGTCCCATTCGATGAGAGCCGGGGGGACCTCGATTTCGCAATCCACCATGTCGCGATGGATCTCGATGTAGCCGGGGCGCTGCTCAGCCCAGATAGACTTGACCACCCGATGCAGCTCCTCGGCGGCGGCGCGGGGATCTTCGAGCACTGCGGAGGCGCAGGTGACTTCTTTATAGATGCGATGCTGCGATTCGATTTCGCGAGCTTGATGATGGATGAGGGCGCCGAACTTCTGCTCGCGCTCGCCCGGGCCGCCGGAAAAGATCAGCAACGGGACTCGTTCGGAAAATGATCCGGCCGCGGCATTTACCATGTTGTGGCCGCCCGCGCCGTAGGTCACGCATATCACACCGATCCTGCCAGTGGCGCGAGCGTATCCGTCGGCGGCGTAACCGACGCCCGGCTCGTGGGAGAGCGTGAGAATCTTAAGATCGCGATTGGCGCCGAAGCGCATGAAGAGCTTGAGGACCAGATCGCCGGGGATGCCGAAGATATGTTCGACGCGAAGCTTGCGCAGGTAGGCGACCATGAAGTCGCCCATTTGCATCCGTCGTTTCATCATCCCACCCCCAATCGAGATTATAGTCGGCGGCGCGGAGCGTATCGAATCAGGCTGTCGACAGGTACCCGAGAATCGGGAGTGGCGCATTCTGAATCCGCCGTTGCTCCGCCGCCCAAAACGTGACTACCCGACTCATTGCCAGTCATAACTCGCCCGCCGTCTCCGCGAAACGTCGGCTATTGTCATCGCTCGATCTTAATACCGTCGGCCAAAGCCGGGATTTGGTGTCTGCTGGAACACCCCGGCAGGCGAGCGAGTGGGTGCTCTACAGCTCCCATTTGAAATTCAATTGCTCAGTTA
>DASXNP010000421.1:0-3878 GCA_036494985.1 Binataceae bacterium (SeqCode) | reverse complement strand
CTGCCGGCGGGTATACCTCGTTCGAAACACGCCGGCGCGTAGGCCAAGCGCGGCAACTTGCGGGGTTTGTTCGGCGCCGCGCAACCGGCTCCAGCTCTGAGACGGCTACTTGCCGTGGCAGCGTTTGTACTTCTTGCCTGACCCGCAGGGGCAGGGGTCGTTGCGTCCGACCTTTTCCGCATCGCGTTTGACCGGAATCGCGACCGCCGCTTGGTTTTCTGCGCCGTGGCTCATCATCACCGGCTGCGGGCGGCGCGGCTGCTGCATCTGCGCGACGTCTTCTTCACGCCGGAGCTGGACCGAAAAAGCCTTTTCAACCACGTCCTCCTGCATCACGCGCATCATCGCCTCGAACATCGAGAAGCCTTCCTTCTGATATTCGTAGAGCGGATTCTTCTGCGCGTAGCCGCGAAGCCCAATTCCTTCTTTCAGATGATCCATCGCAAGCAGATGGTCCTTCCACAGCGAGTCGAGGGTTTGCAGCATCACCACGCGCTCGATCTGCCGCATCACGGGTTCGGTGAAAGCTCGCTCGCGTTCGTCATACGCCTTGCGAACGCGCTCTTGAGCGAGCTCAACCAGATCGTCGGGAGCCTTGGGCACGCTGCCGTTGGAGCGGAATTCGGGGCGGAACCTGAAAGCTTTGTAGAACGCCTCTTCGATCTGGTCCCACTCCCACTCCGATGGGTCCACCTCGGGGTTGGCGTGCGCCACCGCGATCCCTTCGACCACTTCGTCGCCCATACCGAGCACGTCTTCCTTAAGCGGGGTGTCGCCTAAAACCTCACGGCGTCGATGGTAGACCACCTCGCGCTGCTTGTTCATCACATCGTCGTATTCGAGCAGGTGCTTGCGGATGTCAAAGTTGTGCGCTTCGACCTTCTTTTGCGCGTTTTCGATTGCGCGGGTAATCCATCGATGCTCAATCGGCTCGTTGTCTTCCATCCCCATCCGCCCCATCAGACCCTTGAGCCGATCCGCCCCGAAGATTCGCAGCAGATCGTCTTCGAGCGACATGTAAAAGCGCGACGACCCGGGGTCGCCTTGCCGGCCGGAACGGCCGCGGAGCTGATTGTCGATTCGACGTGATTCGTGCCGTTCGGTGCCGAGAATGTGAAGTCCGCCCGCCTCGAGCACCTTTTCACGCTCGGCCGAGCATTGCGCCTGGTACTTTTCGAGTGCTTGCTGATATTTCGAATCCGACGGGTCTCTGGTACCCGCTTCGGCCGCAGCCATCGCCTCCGGATTGCCGCCCAGCACAATATCCGTGCCCCGACCTGCCATATTGGTTGAGATCGTGACTGCTTGATATCGCCCCGCTTGCGCGACTATTTCGGCCTCTTGCTCGTGATTCTTCGCGTTTAGGACGTGATGGCGGATGCCGGTCTTTTTGAGTAAGTTGGCCACCCGTTCGGACTTCTCAATCGACACGGTGCCGACCAGCACCGGCTGGCCTCGTTCGTGGCACTCTTTGATCTCTTCGATAACCGCGTCAAATTTCTCGTCGCCGGTCTTGTAGACCACGTCGTGTTGATCGATGCGGATCATGTCCCGGTTGGTCGGGATCACCATGACTTCCAGATTGTAGATTTTCTTGAACTCGACCGCTTCGGTGTCGGCGGTGCCTGTCATACCCGCGAGCTTCTTGTACATCCGGAAGTAGTTCTGAAATGTGATCGTCGCCAGGGTCTGGTTTTCCGATTCGATCTTGACGTTTTCCTTGGCTTCGACCGCTTGATGAAGACCGTCGCTCCAGCGCCGCCCGGGCATCAACCTGCCGGTAAACTCGTCGACGATTATCACCTCGCCGTCTTTTACGACGTACTCGACGTCGCGCTTGTACAGCGTGTGAGCCCTGAGGCCCTGATTGACGTGATGCAGCAATAGGATATTGCGGGGGTCGTAGAGATTGTCGACTCCCAGCAGGCGCTCGACCTTGGTCACGCCCTCTTCGGTCAACGATGCGGTACGCATCTTCTCGTCGAGCGTGAAGTCCTCCTCGGCTTTCAGCCGCGGAATTGCTCGATCGACGACGTAGTAGGTGTCGGTCGATTCTTCGGAGGCGCCCGAGATGATCAATGGTGTGCGTGCTTCATCGATCAGAATTGAGTCGACTTCGTCGACGATCGCGAAATTATGCTCGCGCTGTACGTAGTCGCCGAGGCTGAATTTCATGTTGTCGCGCAGATAGTCAAAGCCGAACTCGTTGTTCTGGCCATAGGTTATATCTGCCCCGTACGACAGCTTGCGCTCAGCATCGCTCAGTCCGTGGACTACCACCCCAACCGTGAGGCCAAGAAAAGAGTACACCCGCCCCATCCATTCGGCGTCGCGTCGAGCCAGGTAGTCATTTACGGTAACGACATGCACGCCGCGCCCTGCCAGTGCATTCAGCACCGCCGGCAGTGTAGCGACCAGGGTCTTGCCCTCGCCGGTTTTCATCTCGGCGATCTTGCCCTCGTGCAGTACCATTCCCCCGATCAGCTGAACGTCGAAATGACGCTGGCCGAGCGTGCGACGCGCTGCTTCTCGGACCACGGCGAAGACCTCGGGGAGGATCTCGAGCAGGGCGCTTTCGCGCTCTTCACGATCTTCGATCGCACTGATCCGACCCTTCCAATCGGCAATCTTCGCGCGCAGGCTTTGGTCGCTCTCGCCGCGCGTCGATTCCTCGAATTGGTTGATTTCGACCACGTACGGTTGCAGCCGCTTAAGTTCACGGTCGTTCCTGGAGCCGAAGATTTTTCGGCCGAAAGAGGAAAAGCCTAACGCGCCCATGTTATCTAAGTGATTGTACTTTGGCGGTATCGGTTAAGAAAGTCGAAACCGCGCAGCGGTCTCCACTTGCTCAGGTCGCCGGCTAGTTGTCGGCGGCGCGGTGTCCGGCCCGCCCGGAGAGTCGGCCGCAGACCTCAGCGCTCGAGGCGAACCGCGGATTCCACGCCGGCACCTATGAATCTGCGGCCCACGCGGATAAATCGTTCGGGCATCTCGGTTACGAAGTAACTCTGGCAGCCGGTGCGCGGCTTACTTAGCAACCTGAGTGCTCGCAGCCGATCCCGCACCGCAACCGCGGTAGCAGTCGCGGAGTCCACAATTTGAACGCCCCGGCCAAGCGTCTTCGCGAACAAATTCCGCAGTAGCGGGTAGTGAGTACAGCCCAAGAGCAGCGTATCGATTCCGCTCGCACGCAGGCTCTCCAGGTACAGTTCGACCGTCTGCCGAGCGATCTCGTTGTCGGTCCACCCCTCTTCGACCAGAGGTACGAGCATCGGGCAGGCGCGCGTGTAAAGCTCCGCCTCGCTGCGCAATTCGTGAATCGCGCGAGTGTAGGCCCCCGATGCGATGGTCGCTTCGGTGCCGATCACCCCGATCTTGCCCGAGCGCGATGCGTTCACCGCCGCGATCGCTCCGGGCTCGATGACTCCGATCACCGGCACGGTCGTTTCGGCGATGATTTGCTCCAGTGCGATCGCGCTGCTGGTGTTGCACGCGATCACGAGCAGTTTGATTCCCTTGGCCAGCAAAAACCGCGTGTTCTCTAGCGAGTAGCGCAGGATTATCTCCCTGGACTTCGCGCCGTATGGGGTTCGCGCGGTATCGCCCAGATAGATGAAATCCTCGTGCGGCAAAAGGTCAATTAGTTTTTTGAGGACGGTCAGTCCCCCGATACCGGAATCGAACACTCCGATCGCGCGCGATCGATTATCCGACCTGAAAGCCTCGCTGCCGCCGTTTTGCCGGGAGAGTCTGGCTGCTCTCTCTGCGAGCTTAGTTGATCGCATCGAAGGCTAACGGAGCGCGAGACGCTCGGCCAGCACCGCCGGAGAGGGTGCGTCGAACCCGAAAACCTGACGGCTGACGCTTGCCGTCTCCAT
>DASXNP010000420.1:0-2071 GCA_036494985.1 Binataceae bacterium (SeqCode) | reverse complement strand
CCGCCGCGCTCCCTCAACTCGAACAGCACGTCGAAATCGAGTTGGTCATCGGGGAGGTCGAGGCGGCGGCGCAATTTCTCGCGACCCTCGCAGACGCGGCGAACCGGATTCTTTTCGTAAGGGATCGCGTCCCCGATTTCGTGCCCGATCAATACTTGCGTCGTCTGGCCAATATCCCGCCACCATACGATCGTGGTGCCGAGGAATTGCGGGCGGATTGTGCCGACATGCAGCGTCACGCGCAGCAGTGGCAGCCCGGCGGCGAGCAGCCGCCAAGCGAACTCGTCGAAACTCGCGACGCCCGGGACGATGTGGCGGGCCGGTCCGACCAGCCATTCGGCGATTTCGTCAACCGTATCGCGAGCAGGCCGATCCTCCGGTGCGCGAGCCACAACCTCCCGGACGACGATATGTTCGCGCGATATCGGCGCGGGTGGCGGCCGCGGTGCTACAGCACCCGTGGGTTTCGCAATCGGCAGATTGTCGTCCATCGAGCCAACCTCACTCGCCAGAGACCATGGCATTTCGAGAGCACCGACGATTACCCGAACGGGCCGCTCTTCTGGAATGAACTAGCGAGCCGCTTCATCGACCAGCTGGCTGCTCGCCATACGTCGGCGCTGCCGGAGAACGCGCCCGTCTCTGCCTCCGCCGCGTCGGCTGTGACTCTGCTTCCACAGCATCGGGCTCCGACCCGGAGCGAGTGGCCGCTCCAGAGGTGGGGTGATCCGCTTCGACTCTCTCTTCGGCATCTCCCACGGGAGGTTGCGCTGCTACCGGTGTCGCCGCCGCCTCGGCCTTTGGTTTGCGACCCAGCCCAAGTTGCTTAGCCAAGGTGGATCGATGCTCTGAATAGGCCGGGGCCGTCAGGGGATGATCGGGCTGCAAACCCCAGCGTATCAGATATTCATCCCGGCTCCATCCGTGTCGGGTGTTTATGTGGCGGCGCAAGGTTTTTCCCCGGTATCCGCACTCCAGACAAACCACGTAATCGTGGCGAACAGATTGCCGAACTGAAACGGTAGGGGTAAGGACTTCTTCAACAGAAGCCAGTAGTCCAAGCTCGCTCAAGCTTCGATGTACCGAAGTGATGAGATCAGGAAGCTGACTAGCGCCGACAGTATGGTGTCGCAGGTAGCTTCCGAGGATTTTCGTCGTGTGAAGAGGGTTCACGTTTTTGGCGTCCATGGCAGTCTCCGACATTTTTCAGCCATCCAAATACATTGAAACAGAGAAGAATTGGAACAGGCGAATAAATCGCCGTATCATCAAAGGCCCTGGATGGTCTGAATTTGCAAGACGTGCGGCCAACGCCGTTCGAAAGATCAGGCTTTGTGCCCCACAACCGCGGTGCTGATTTCAATCCGGGACCGAGTTCGCCCAAGTTCACCTGTTTGGCCTGCTACGCGCCGCGTACAGGCGGCGAAGCGGTTGATAGGCTTCCATCAGCCCACCTACCGCGGTATGGGGGTCAATGGGGTCCGGGTGCACATCTGGAGCAGCCAAAGAGGCAGTTAGCTGTGCTCGGCGGCTCGTAATGGCGCAGCGGGGGCAGCGGCTGCTCGCGTTTGGGCTCCGGCCGGAGTTTGGCGCGGATCCTTCAGCACCCTGATGCGGGGACTGAGGGGGTAGCGATCGTTCTCGAGTATCTGGGATTGCGCCCGGAGCAAGGCTTCGGTCTGTTCGTCTGTCAAAAGTTCATACCCTCGATATGGGGCCGTTGACCCGCGCCCGCTAAGCTCTACGCCACGCAGTCGACAGGGACGGAGCAAGGCGTCGCGGTTTTGACACGGAAATCAAAAGAGGGCACCGCCGGACTTCGAAGGCACTGCCGTCATCGTAGAGCCCAACCGGGGGCGAGGACCAACCTCAAACTATGCCAGAATCATCCAAAACCCCACCTCGACGATGCACGCTGTCCGTGCCGGGTTTCTTGTCGATCAGGTATCGGCCGGGGCGTTGAATTGTTCGATCTGTCGTCGCGCACGGGGCGTGCTATCCACCGCTTGCCAGCCTGGGCAGCATCGGGCTTAATGGCCCAGTCAGCAGTTCGCCGTACTCGGCGGCGCTG
>DASXNP010000419.1:0-5625 GCA_036494985.1 Binataceae bacterium (SeqCode) | reverse complement strand
TCGGCTTGGGGTTGGTAGTGGCGGCGCCGTTGCTGACGTGGATCGCAACCTTCGGGCTGGCCATCGAGAGCGCGGACGGTTCGCTAGGGATCATAATCGCGCTGGTCCTGCTGTTAACTCTGGTGCCGGTCTATCTTTTTTGCCGCTGGGTGTTCGGCGGCCCCCAGCCGCTTAGCGCGGCCCCAATCTGAACAGGACGAACGGGCCCGCCCGCTGCTGCTCGACGACCTCGAACTTCGCGCTGATCTGATCCAGCTCGCCGCGCAGGGTGCGGTCATATTCCGGGGACTGGGGCGGAAAGAGCAAAAGGTAGGCGGGCTTGCGCAGCTTGATCTGATCCGCTACCAAGCCAAACGCCGAGGGCTGTTGTGAGCCGTCCCGAAACATCACCGGCGGGAGGTCGCCGTTAAAGCCTTCGGATGCCTTCGCGTAAAGGCGGCCCAAGTGGTAGTCCGAAAGCTCGCTGTCAGACTCGAAGGAATGCAGACCGACGAATCTCCGCTGGCCGCCGTCTAAGTACAATTCGAGAAATTGCAGTGACACGTTGCTGATGACCAGCGCGTTTGGTTCGAGGTGCGGCTCGATCTCGCGCAGCGCCGGCACCGCCTCCGATCGGTTGCGCGGAGATTCCAAGCGATGGCTCAGTTCAGCGACCACCGAGAATACCAATACCAAGTCAAGAAGGACGACCGCGACTCGCGCGAGGTTGCTCCCCCCGGAGGGGGACCTTGGCCCGCGCGTGGCCATCACCGTCCGATTGGCGCGCGCGAATCCCAATCCCGCTAGCAGGAACAAAACGAAGCTGCCAGGCAAAAGAAAGACCGGGTCGGTGAAGAAATAGAGCAGATAGATCGCAAAGAGGAGGCCTAAAAACAGGGCGCCAAACCAGATGACTCGCTTGGCAGCTTTGCTCGGATTTCCCCGCCCGGCGCTCACCAGCCCGATCGCCGCGAATGCCGCCCCCGCTGCCGGATAGAGCGAATAAAGCGGGCCGTGCCGATCGCCCATCGATGCCAGCACCATGCCGTCGAGTCCGATCAGCGCGGGCGCATAGATCGCCGCGTTACCGATCGGATTGCGCGGCATCGTGGGACCGAACAGAAATCGCGGGTTGAAAACTCGGCCTAGAAATCCGTAAACCTCCGGCACCCAAAAGACGTATCCGCTTGCCAACGGACTGCCGAGGTCGTGCCAGTTCGAAAGCGCCTGCCATATCCCGGCTGCCGCAAAGGCGATCACGCAGGCGGCGGCCGAACAATAGCGGGCGCCGCGACGGCCGGCGCTGGCCGATCCGTTTCGCACCAGCAAGACGCAGGCGATTCCCGCGACCACCATCGCGAAATTGGTCTGCCGAATGGTAAGTTCGAACCCCGCGATGAAGGAGAACAACACCCACCAGCCCAGGGAGGCCCACCTGCGATCTTCGCTCCGAGTCGCCAGCGCTATGGCCAGCGCGGCGGCAATCGCCAGGGCGAGCGCTGGAACATCGCTCAGCACCAGCGTCGAATCAGTGACGAACACGGGCGAGACGGCAAGAATTGCGCTGGCGGCGATCGCAGTCCCACGATCGTCGAAGGCTTTCAGCGCCAGCAAGTAGAGTAGTCCTACCGCCGCAAGCCCCAGGGCAATCGCCACGCGATAGAAATTCTCCGGCGCGTGTCCGATCAGAGGATACGCTACCGCCAGGATCAGCGAGTAGCCTTGCGGGTAGCGGGCGGGATAAGTATAGCCCCCGAAGTGCAGCACGCCGCCCCTGCCGCTGTTGATGTTGACCGCCGCCGCCGCGTACTCGAGACCGTCCGGCCACGGCATCAGTTCGACCCCCCGCTTCGATCCTCCCGCCACCATGAGCAAGAGTGCGAGCCCCATCGGACCCGCGGCAAAACCGAGATCGACCCACCCTACTCCTGCCGGAGCCCGCGCCACTCTTGAGGCGCTTGCGTTCTTCGCCGCGACGCGTTTCAATGCCGCCCCCTCGCCAGCGCGGCGATGAGTCGTCGCCCATCTCCTTCGCGCTGCCGCTGATTCTGGCCCTTCCGCGTATCGCGCGCCTGCTCTATCCGCAGGTTTGGGTCGAGGACGATTTCTATCTCCAAAGCGCCTGGCTCGTCAGCGCTGGATTTCGCCCTTATCTCGATTTCATTCATCCGCATCTGCCGATTCTTGAGCTGGCCGTCGCACCATATCTAAAACTCTTCGGGGCCAACCACCTGTCAATCGAAATTCTCAATGAAGCGGTAATTTACCTGACCAGCCTCCTGAGCTGGCGGCTGGCGGCGAGTTTCGCTTCGCGCCGGGTTGCCTCCTGCGCCGCGATTCTTTACGCCTTCAGCTCGCTGGTCTTCAGATTTCACGTGTATGAACGCGAGAACTTCATCGCCGCGATCATCGTCGGCGCCGCTCTGATAGCGATCGACGACTCGCCGCGAGCCGTCATTCCCAAGCACCGGGTTGCGCTTGCCCTACTGTTAGTTCTTGCCTGCTCGATCAAGCTGACCGCGATCATTCCAAGCCTCGTGATCCTGGTCTGGATCGCCGCCGCGAAGCGACGACCGTCCGACGCACTGGCTTGCGGTGCCGGACTCGCCGCGGGCCTGACGGCGCTCACCGCCGCCTTCTACTTGCGCTACGGCTCGGAGTTTCTGCTCCAAACCCTACTCTTCCATTTCATGAAGGGAGCGGACACCCGGGCGAATCTCGCCTCCTATCCTGCCGCGATTCTTGATGTTCTGGTCCCTTTGATCGCGCTGGGCCTAGTTCGCATCGCTGCCGATTGGCGCGATCTTCCGCGCCGGCCCACGCTCCTGCTGGTGCTAGGACTGGCCGTCGCCAACTACCTGTTCTTCGGCTTTCTCAGCCCTACCGCGTGGGCGCACAACTACCTCGACTTTCTCCCCTTCCTCGCGATCATCGCGGCTATTGGCTTTGATGGGGTGCTTGCCGCGGTCATCGATCTGGTTGCCGGTTCGGCGCAGTCGCAAGCTCGGCCTTGGCTGTGGGCGATCGGCGGGAGCGGCGCAATCCTGCTATCGATGTTGTTCATCGCGCCGCTGGTCAACGAGAACTGGATACTCGGCAGCATCTATGGGTTCGGCTTCGTTCCCCGAACGGAAATTTCCGCGGTCGCCGAGACGATCCGCTCCTCGGCACCGGCCGGCGAGCCGATAATCGCCCCGGCCTTTCTCGCCTTCGAAGCGAATCGACCCCTTCTAATCGCGTTTCCGGAGACCTACGGGGTCTATCGTCAGGCCAAAGAAAGTTGGCATGAGCTAGGCTTCCTGCGCGCCCGCGACTTGCTCGGCCGCGCGGATTTCTTCGACCTGATCGGCAGCACCGCACACTGGTGGACCGATCAAATGAAAGCGGCAATACTCGATCACCGCGTAAACGTGGTGGTTCCGGATTCCCAACTCCAGACCCTTGCGCTGGTGCGCGCCCCGCTGGCTCCCGTCGGTGATTCCTTCCTGCGCACCAACGGATTCAGCCCGGCCATTAGAACCGAGCACTACACGGTATGGACTCGACCGCCGCGCTGAGGCCCGGGCGGTTTTGCAAACTGTTCGGCTGTGCCATAAACCAACCAAAGGCGTGTCGAACGCCGACCACCAAGGACCAGGTTATGAAACTTGCTCGATTCTCCCATCAAGGCTCAAGTCGTATAGGAGCGGTGGTCGACGACGCGATCGTTGATCTCCTAAGCGCGGCGCCCGATCTTCCCACCGAGATGATCGCGTTGCTCGCCGCAGGTCCGGCGGCACTGGAGCGGGTGCGCGGCGCAATCGCCGGAGCGCGCGATCGTATCGCGCTCTCAAGCGTGCGGCTGGAAGCCCCGCTTGCTCGTCCGCCGGAGTTTCTCGCCATCGGCCTCAACTACGCCGACCACATCGCGGAGTCGCGTCTTAAGAAGCCCGAGTTCCCGATGTTCTTCAACAAGCAATCGACCTGCATCAACGGCCCGTTCGATCCGATCCACCTGCCCCGCGCGTCGTCTTCGCTCGACTATGAGGGTGAGCTGGGGTTCGTGATCGGTCGCCAATGCCGTCATGTACCGCGCGACCGCGCCCACCACGTGATCGCGGGTTATTTCATCGTCAACGATGTAAGCGTTCGCGATTGGCAATTCAAAGCGCAGACCATGACGCTCGGAAAATCCTTCGACACCCACGGCCCAATCGGCCCCTGGATCGTTACCGCCGACGAGATCGGCGACCCTCATGCGCTGGAACTCCGCACCTGGGTCAACGGCGAGCTGCGCCAGCATTCGAATACCCGAGAGCTGGTGTTCGATTGTTTCGCTCAAGTCGAAACTCTCACCACCGCATTTACCCTGCTTCCCGGCACCATCGTCTCCACCGGCACCCCTGGCGGGGTCGGAGTCGCCAAGAAGCCGCCTCAATTTCTAAAGACCGGCGACGTCGTCAAAATCGAAATCGATCGCATCGGTCATATCGAAAACCGGATCGTCGACGAACCCGCGAGCACCGACCGGATCTGAATGCGCGCTGCTTGGGTGAGTCTGGCCGCCCGCGGTCAGTGCTCCGGCGGATTATACAAATGAAGAAACGAGAACGCCGCGATTACCAGCGCATGGCTGATCGCACCGCTTCTGATTAGCTCCGGGACTTCCGCCAATCGATACCTCAGCACCTCGGTTTCTTCGGCCCCGGTCTGTTCCGGCTGAGGAACCGATTGCACGTTGCGCGCAAGAAAGCTGTAGCAGTAGTTGGGCTGGATCGCCGGGTTCGGATTGACGCGTCCGAGTTCAGAAATCTCAGCCGAATCGTAACCGCATTCCTCGATCATTTCCCGTCGCGCGGCCGCCAAGGGGCTTTCATCTTCCGGATCGACCATTCCGCCTGGGATCTCGATCGTGAAGTCTTCGATCCCATGTCGATACTGGCGCACCAGCACCACCTCGTTCTCCGCTGTCAGCGGAATGATATTCACCCAGGTCGGAGCGCTTAAGACATAGAAGTCCCGAACGCCGCGTTGTCCATGCTCGCGCCGGTGCCGATGCAAGTCGAAAATCGGGGTTCCGTAGATCCGTTCACTGCCGAGGGTTTTCCATTTCGATGCTTTCGAGGCCATGAGCGCAAGCGTACCATTGACCGCTTGCCAGGGTCAGATCGTAAGGGCTGGTCAAATCGGTGCAGGAGAATTCGCTCCACGCCGGTCGGGCGCGTCGGCTGCATCAGGAAGATGCGAAAATCGGCTTCGACGAGCGATGTGCCGCTATTGTCTACCGCCGATCCCGAGCATCAACCTCGTCAGACAACCAGGTTCTGGTGGGGCGGGACTTGAAGAAGTCTTCAGTAAGGCGACTTTGGCTTTCGGAAGACAAGCTGTCCCCGCCGAAACTCCATCGACCACATCCATCGCCTACCGGCGGGGTACCGCCGCAGTCAGATTGACCGGCCGCGATGGTCCATGGCGTCTTTCTCGATTCCTTTTCAACACGCAGCACGTGGGCGGCTGAGGGGATGAAACAAGGTGGTCTCTCGCTGCCTAGTGGGCGCCACCCGAAAAGGGCGGATTTAGTGGGCCTAGGTCAGGCCGGGCGGCAATGAGCCGGCCGATGGTTGGCGGGGCGATGCGCAATATCTTTCCACGGGGCTGACGGCCGAC
>DASXNP010000418.1:0-7718 GCA_036494985.1 Binataceae bacterium (SeqCode) | reverse complement strand
TTCGAACGCTTCTCTTCGTCCGCAAACGTTAGAGTCCGCGGGGCATTAGCGCCTCGGTGCGCGAGTGCGGCGCGGCCCTCGCGCGGGTGAGGCCGCATAGGAACCAGGCGCCTCGATCGGTCGCCCGCGCCTTGGGGCGGCTGCAGAGACTGCCGATGAGCAAATCGAAAATCAAAATTGGCATTCTCGGCGGAGGCTCGATGGGTTCGGCGCACGCCGAATGCTATCGCGAGCTGCCCGGCGTCGAAGTCGCCGCACTGTTCAGCCGCGATAATGATCGCGCGAGGGCAGCGGCTCGAATCTGCGGCGCAAGGGCGACGACCGATGCTATGGAGCTCATAGGCGATCCTGGTCTCGACGCGATCGACGTATGCGTTCCGAGCCTGAATCATAGGCAGTTCGTCATTGCGGCGCTCAAGCAAGGCAAGCACGTCTTCTGCGAGACGCCGTTTGCGCTCTCGATGGCCGATGGCCGCGCCATGATCAAAGCAGCGCGCGAATCGAAGCACATTCTGATGGTGGGCCTGCTGATGAGGTCGATCGCGGACTACGAGCACATTCATCGCACTGTCGTGTCGGGCCAGTGTGGACAACTGCTAAGCGTGATGACGTATCGGCTGGGCTCCTATCTGCGGCCGGGCGCTCCCGATCACAAACCCCACTATTCGGATCCATCAACTGAACTGATGACGTTCGACTTCGACTTCATCCAGTGGCTGATGGGAACACCTGCACGCATCAGCGCGGCCGCGGTAAATACCGAGCGCGGGACACCGGGCGAGATATCGGCCGTGCTCGACTATGATGGCGCACGCAGCGCAGCAGTGCTCGCCAGCGGTATTATGCCGAGCAGCTTTCCATTTTCCGCGGGCTTCCGTGCGTCTTTCGAGCGCGGCGTCTTCGAGCTTCAAAACGTGTTCGAGGCGGGGCCGCCGAGAAGCAGTTTCACTTTTTTCCCAGCAGAGGGCTCGCCGCAACCTGTCGCGGTAAAGGGTCACAATCCTTATGAAAACGAATTAAGGCTTTTCGCCGAATCGATTCGCGGTGAGGCCGACGGCCGCCTGCTCGATCCGGAGCACGCGATGAAAGCCCTCGCGCTGTCGATTGCAACACGGAAGTCATTGCGCGAGCGCCGTGCGATAAGGCTATAAACGACCACATCGGGTTTGTGATCTTCTCTGCGAGGGTGACAGCCATCAGACAGTCGCTTCACGAAAGTAGCACCGGCTCAGAGGAGATGACCCCTAACGGTCAACGACGACCTGTATTGGCGTGCCCGCACGTCTTAGCCAAGCGCTTGCGAAATTCCACGAACCATCGAACTAGAGATAACACCAGCAGTTGCGGCGAATTTAACCGCCGACCCATGTAGAATCGTTTAAGGCGTACGCTCAAGAGATGAACAAAGAAGCAGCGGTGACGCTAGCTAGTCATGCTACTCATAGACGGAATCATATACCCTCTGACAGATGGCGAGGTAAAATCGCAAGTCGAAAGTCGCCGGCACGAAACAGGAACAACGCGGGCGGTGTAAGTTAGCTAATTTCTTAGCGCCGAGCCGGGATCACCGGCAGCGTCAGATGGGACGTCAAACCGCGATCGTGCATCACGGTCTGCATCGCAGGACGCATTTCGGAATCGCTGTAAAGCGGATGGCCCGTATTCAGGTTGCGATCGAAACGCGGATAGTTCGACGAGCTGACCTCCAGCCGGATCCGATGTCCCTTTTTGAAGACGTTCGCCGTCGACCACATGTCGAGGTCGAATTGTGCGGCCTTCCCTGGCGTGAGCATCACCTCGGCCGCCTGCGATTCGCGAAAACGAGCTCGCAAGATACCATCCGTCAGATTGACGGCCGTGCCGCACGGCGCAGCGTCGACGAGCTTCGCTGTGAAATCGGTATCGGGCGCGGTTGACGACGCGAACAGCGTCAGCCGCACCGGGCCCGTGACTTCGAGATCCTCATCTAGCGGCTCGGTCGAATAGACGAGCACGTCCGCACGATGCTCGACGTTCGCCTGGTCCCAAGCGCCGCCCTGCAGCGCGCCGGGATAGCAGCACAGACCGCCGCCAACGGTGGGAACGGGATCGGCGGGATTGTAGAGAAAGTGATCGGGCGGCTCCGCGCCCGGCGCGCCGGTCGAAAGTGCACCGTCGCCATACACGCTGTTGGCCTTGCCGCGGCTATGCAGGTAGTAGCGGCGAAAGTCGGTGCCCTGCAGCGGCCAGTCTTTTTCATCGCGCCATTGGTTGATGCCCATGATGAAGAGCCGCACCGGGGCATCGTCGCCCGCCGCCTTCCCCTTAAGCCACTGATCGAAGAAGTGAAGCTGCATGCCGTCGATGTCGACCGACACCGGACCCGACCGGAGGCCGAAATCGACCGCGCCGACGAGGTTATGGAACGGCACGGCATGACTCCACGGCCCGACCATCAAACGCTGTCCACTGCGTGCCGCGGCGCTCGCACCCTTCGCGCGCATTCCGGAAAAATTTCGTAGTGTGCCGCCCTGGAAGATGTCGTACCAGCCGCCGATATTGAGCGCAGGTACATCGATCTTCGCGTACCGTTCTTCGATCGACAGCTTGCGCCAGTAGTCGTCGTACCCCGGATGCTTGAGCCACTCGAAGAAGTATGGCGCGCCTGCCTGGAACATCGGAAAGTCGCTGAGCGGAAGATGGTCCATCTTCTCGCGCATCGAGTCGATCGATCCGACAACCGCCCCGAGCTCCTTGGTGATCGCGCTGTCGTTGCCACGCTCGCGCATCAGCCGCGCAGGCGCGAGCGCCGCCATCGTCCAGCTCACGTTGAAGAACAGCGAGAACGCGCCGCCCTGGAAAGTCCACCCGTCGTGATAGTCGCTCGCTGTGATCGAGGGCACCATCGCCTTGAGGCTGGGCGGCAATTGTGTTGCGGCGAGCCACTGCGTCGCGCCCATGTAAGACGCGCCGTAGCTCCCGACCTTGCCGTTCGACCATGGCTGGTGCGCTGCCCACTCGATCGTGTCGTAACCGTCCGCGGCTTCAACCGTAAAGCAATCCCATATGCCGTCGGATGCGAAGCGGCCGCGGCAATCCTGGACCAGCACGTTATAGCCCGACTCTGCCGCGCGCGTCGCGTCCAGCGTCATCGCGAACACCATCGGCATCGCTTTGTTATAGGGCGTGCGATTGAGCAGCACCGGCAGCTTTTCCTCGGTGTCAGGGCGGAACAGGTCGCCGCGCAAGACACACCCGTCACGCATTGGAATTTCGATGTTTCTTTCGAGTACGATTCGCGCCATCGTGGTCGCTCCTTGGCCGGCGAAGGATGAGATTCCGATCGGCTTCTAACTCGTAGCGCGCGATCGCATCAAGTGTCCGCTGAAGACTCCTCTGGAGGCGCTGATTCGATGTTGGCGAATAGTGCGGCGACTGGTGTGGTTGAAGGAACGCGTGCCGCGCGCATCGAGCTTGCACGTCTTGCTTGGGTCCGCCCTCCTTTTTCCGGCCGCTTTGGCCTGCGCACAGTCCCGCCCCGCGCGACCTTCGCGGCGGACGCGGCGAACCATCGCCTTCCCTGCCATCCGCGTAACTACTATTTCGTCTGTGAGGATTCGTTCCGGTTTGGAAAACTGAGCGACAGCTCAAGATGACCGCAGGCTCGACCGCCCGCATGCCCTTGAGCATCAAGATGGGAAAGACGCGAGGCATCCCAAAATAACCGAGCGTTTGGCCCCAGTTATCGGTTCACTGAAGTAAGGCATCTTGCAGTGTATCTTCGAGTGGTCGCCTCGGCCTGCACGGCTGTTACGGCTTAGGCCGCCAACTACCGCGGAACCTTTCAGCTCGGTCGTTCGTTTGCCGATTTAGAGGTTTGACGAGAGGGCGTCGCCCGTGCCTCATTACGTTAGGCTATCGAGCCGGCGCGTGGTATCGACCGCTGCTGAGGCGATCCAGCGCACAGGAGGTGTGGCCACGGTGAACGACTTCGATTTAACCAATCCTGATTTCTTTGTGTCTGGCGATCCACATCTGGTCTGGAAAGAGCTTCGCGCCACTGATCCAGTGCACTGGACCGAGCGCCCGAACAAAAGAGGCTTCTGGTCGATAACCAAACATAACGATGCGCAGCGCATTTATCGCGACCCGACGACCTTCAGCTCGCAAGGCGGCATCGCCCTGGGATTCGCCGATGCGCCCGATCCGAATCAACCGCGGATGCAATTCGGCTTCGGTCAGATGATGATAACGACCGATCCTCCCCGACATGGTCGGATGCGCCAGATGGTCAATCGACGATTCACACCGCGCGCGCTGGCACCGCTCGAACCGCACGTCCGCGCCATCACGGGCGAAATCATCGATGCAGTGGCCCAGCGAGGCCGCTGCGATTTGGTGGTTGACGTGGCAGCGAAGCTGCCCACTGCGGTCATTTGTGAGATGCTGAGCATACCGCGTGAAGATTGGGACCTGATGTTCGCGCTCGGCAACATGACAGTGGGCAGCGAAGACCCCGAATACCAGCTTGACGGATCAGCTCAGAAGACCGGCGCGCGAGCGCAGATGGAAATCTTCAACTACTTTATGAAGCTGATTGGGGAGCGCCGCAGTAACCCTGGCCCCGACCTCGTCAGCGCGCTGGTCCACGGCGAGATCGAGGGAGACTGTCTGAGCGATGTCGAGGTGCTGTTCAACTGCTTCCTGTTGATTCTCGGCGGGCAGGAGACCACCCGCAATGCTATCACCGGAGGCATGGACGCAGTGATGCAGAGCCCCGCCGATCGCGAGTTGCTCTTGCGTGACAGTTCGCTGCTGCCGACCGCGATCGAGGAAATCCTGCGTTGGACTTCGCCGATCACTCACATCATGCGCACCGCCACCCGTGATGCCCAAATCCGAGGGCGCTCGATCCGTGAAGGCGACCGCGTCGTCATCTGGAATCCCTCGGCCAATCGCGACGAGGACGTTTTTGACGATCCCTACCGCTTCGAAATCATGCGCCGCCCTAACGACCACGTCGCCTTCGGGTACGGCGAACATTTCTGTATTGGTGCAAATCTCGCGCGCCTGGAGCTGCGTGTGATGATCGACGAACTTCTGCGCCGCATGCCCGACATGGCTCCGGCCGGACCAGTGGAGCGATTGCGCTCCAACCTGCTCGCCGGCATCAAGCACCTGCCGGTCACGTTCACTCCAGCCAAGGCCGCAGCCTCGTCAGGTTGGCGGGACTGAAGGAGAAATAAGATGAAGCTGGATGGAAAGGTCGCACTTATAACCGGCGCCGGATCAGGTATGGGTAAAGCTACGGCGCTTTTGTTTGCCCGAGAAGGAGCCAAGATCGCCGTGGTCGACGTCAATCAAGGATCGGCTGCGGAGACTGCCGCTGAGATTGAGCGCCATGGCGGCCAGGCCATCGCGATTCGCGCCGACGTATCGGTGGAAGCAGACGCGAGTCAGATGGTCGAAGCCACGAATCGGCGCCTCGGCGCGCCAGGCGTGCTCTTCAACAACGCCGGCATCGAAGGCGAATCGGGGTTCGTCGGCAAGATGACGGCGGAAGCCTTCGATCGCGTGATCGCGATCAACCTGCGGGGAGTCTTCCTCGGTATGAAATATGTCTTGCCCCACATGGTCGATGCAGGTGGCGGCTCGATCATTAACCAGGCTTCGATTGCCGGGATGGTCGCGGTGCGGGGCGGAGCGGCGTACTGCGCAGCCAAAGCCGGTGTGATCGCCATGACGCGAGTGGCGGCGCTCGAGTATGCCCGCTACAACATTCGCGTGAACTGCATCTGCCCGGGCGGTATCGAGACTGCGATGGCCAAGCGAATCCGGCGTGGCGCCGAGCCGGATCCCAAGGCCATCAGCCGCATCTCCGTGCTCGGTCGGATGGGCCAGCCGGAGGAGATCGCCAACATGGCTTTGTTCCTTGCCAGCAACGATTCTTCCTTCGCAACCGGCGCGCCATTTGTAGTCGACGGCGGATGGACCATCAGCTAACCAACTTCGCCCGTAGGCACCTACTAGATTTCCTGCACTTCTCTTTTGGAGCCTTGCCCATCGTGCGCGGTAACCGTGCAGCGATGTCGTGTGGATCCGCAGCGGCTGCCTGGACGGGATTTCATGGCACTATCCGTCGGCATTCCGCCTGCCTGCGATCGGATTTCTCCGCAGTAACTCTCCCCAATTAGTCGGGCCGGATCGGGACAACTGCGCCGGTTCCGGCATCGCGGCACGCGTGGACTGCGGCGGCCGCCCGTCCTATGCCGGCATCGAGGCGAGGGCTTCGGATTGTGCGACGGGTTCGGGATCGCGTCCCGCGGCAAGCGGCTGGGAGCCGGGCGCGCGCTGGAAGGGATCGGTCAGTCCGAGTTCCTGTCCAATCTCCCGCATTGCGGGCATCACCTCTCCCGAAATCAGCTCAAGACACTTGACGCGATCTTTTTGCGCGAGCGGGCCATCGAGCCAGAAAGAGAAGATGCCCGGCCGCAGAACTTCCAGCACCTTGCGTAGGCGCGGGATGACATAGTCCGGAGTTCCCGCGATCATCTGCAAATCCTTCTTGCTCTGCTCGTATTGCGCGTAGACGCCACGCCGGATTTCTTCGAGTTCTTCGTCGGTCTCGTTGCCGGCGCCTTCATGGATAGGCTTGCCCGGCAGGTTGGCGGTGGCCTGTAGCCGCGCCATTCGCCGAGTCGCTTCTTTGGAGTTGTATCCGGGCGGGAACATCCATTCCGGACGCGCGAAATGCGCGAATGCACCGCCGTACAGGAACCGTTTTCCAAGCTCTTCGGCGCGAGCCTGATTTTCACCGACAAACACCGGTTGGAGATACCCGAAATTCTCGGGACCGGCCTGATATCCTTCGCGCGCGGCCGCCTGGGTATAGAGGTTCCAGAGCTCGACCGTGGGCTCCAGCCGGGTCGCAAGCGCGACATAGGGGAAGCGCTTCTTCGCGCACCACACGACAGTGTCAGGGCTGACCAGTCCGGGAATCCATATGGGTGGATGCGGTTTCTGGAGTGGCAGCACCCACGGGTTCACGAATCGATAGTGGAAGTGCTTGCCCTCGAACCGAAACGGCCCCGGCGTAGTCCATGCCTTGACGATGAAATCGACACCTTCCTCGAAATACTCGCGGTTGTAGGCCGGATTCGAGTTGTTCGCGAGTTGCTCGCTGCCCGCGCCGCGAACCCAGCCGGGTACCAGGCGTCCGCCGGAGATCAGATCGATCATCGCCAGTTCTTCGGCCAATCGAAGCGCATTGGCCACGGTCGGAACGGGGTTGCCTAGCAGCACGATTTTCAGGCGCTTGGTCGTCTTAGCAAGGATGGCGGCTTCGACGTCCATTACTGAACCCAGACAGAACGGCGTGCCATGATGTTCATTGAGCATCAGCCCGTCGAAGCCAAGTTCCTCGGAGTAGATTTTTTCGTCGAGGTATTCATTGAGCAAAGTCGATCCGTGGCGGGCGTCGAAATTTTCATTCGGCAGGCCGAAAAAACTGCGATGGCGGAGGATCTGGGTTTCCAGCGTCCGGCTCCGTTGGGGCTCGGACTCGGGGTCGTAATGATATTGCCTTTCGGTAAACCACATTAGATGCATGATCGCCGTCTCCTGATCATTGGAGAAAATTCCGTACTTCCAAAACGAAGCGTTCCGATGCTTCCACTTCCGGCCGATGACCGCAGGTTTCGAAGCTTACCAGGCGCGAATTTTTCATCGAACGCTGATAC
>DASXNP010000417.1:0-3706 GCA_036494985.1 Binataceae bacterium (SeqCode) | reverse complement strand
TGGACATCGCCGCTATCGACCTTGACCCTGTCCGAGTCAGAAAGTCCTGAGACCCGTTTGCTGAGATCGGCTTCCTCGCGATTGAGGTAGACCTTGGCCTTGACCCGCGCGAGCATGTCGGCCGCGCCTTCAACCTGGCTGCCCATCATGCGCCCGCCGAGGTGATCGGGATGATAGTGGGTGATCAGAATCTTATCAATTTCGTAGCCGTCACGCTCGGCTAGGTCGCAGATCGCATTGATGTCCCAAGCCGGGTCGACGACGGCGGCTTTGCGCGTGGCTGGGTCGCCGATGAGATATACATAGTTCGCCATCGGACCGATCTGGGCTTGCTTAAGATAGATTTCCGACATGGACCGTCTCTATTTTCTCTTCGCCGATTTTGAAGAAGCGTCCAGACGCAGGCCCCGGTCCCATAAAAATTCGGGTTGGTTGAGGCGCTTGGCCACCCATCGCGACTGCACGAACAGATGATCGCTCAGCCGGTTGATGTACATGAGCAGCTGAGCGTTCACCGGTTCGGTCCGAGCCAGGGCCCAGCAGCGGCGCTCGGCGCGCCGGCAAACGGTGCGCGCCAGATGAAGATGGGCGTTGAGGGTTCCACCGCCCGGGAGAGTGAACGACTTTAGTTCCTGAAGTTGATCGTTCATGCGATCGATTTCTCTCTCGAGCGCCGCAACTTCACCCTCCCCGATGTGATGCATGTCGGGATAAGTGACTTCCGGGGGCGTAGCCAGTTCGCTCCCGACATCGAACAGCTCATTTTGGATTCGCCGCAACATCTCGGTGAACCAGACAAAGTCGGCACCGAGCCCGAGTTGCTGCTCCTGCCCATAGGTGCGGACGATTCCGATAACCGAGTTAAGCTCGTCGATGGTACCGTAGGCTTCGAGACGGGCGCTTTCCTTCGGTACCCGCATACCGCCCACCAGTGCGGTCTGCCCCCGGTCGCCGGTTCGGGTGTAGATTTTGGTTAGCCGAATTGCCATCGCCGATCAAAATCCGGCCTTCTTTCGCAACCCCTGATACGAGGCGTCGCCGAGGTCGGTGGAGACCGGCAGCCCCAGATCCTTCCACCCTTGCACGACCACCGTACCGTTCGGGTCGCGGGCGCCGCCGAAGCCGCCGCGGACGTTGGTGAGATCGCTGAAGCCGGACTGCTCGAGGATTTCGCACGCGCGTTGTGAGCGGCCGCCTGCCATGCATCCGACAACCAGCGGTCGGTTCTTGGCGACGACTTTTTCGACCACCGCTGCAAAGTCCCCATTGGGCTCCATCTGGCCGGCCTTCATGAAAAACACCGGAACATTGATCGCGCCGGCGGGATGCCCGTTGGCGAATTCGCCCTCGGTGCGCACGTCAAGATAGATTGCGCTCGGATCGGCGGTCAGAACTCCGTGCGCCCCTTTCGGATCAGTTTGCTTGATTGGCATGGACTCGGCCTCATTCGATTTGGATTCTGCCGCGACGAAAACCACCGTGCAACTTCATTTACTGACGGATTTCCCGAAGCGCTCGGCAAAGACGGTCTCCGTTCGGGGCTTGAGCGGGCGTGGCTGGGCGGCCCCATTGGGCGGATATCCGAAGGGGAGAATGGTAAAAACACCCCACTGCGAGGGGACGTCGAGGAGGGCGGCGATCTTGTCGCGGTCGAAGTTTCCAACCCAACAGGTCCCGAGACCCATCGCCCAGGCGGCATTGGCCATGTTTTGGACCGCTTGCGCGCAGTCGATATCGGCCCACCGCGCGTTGGCCACCTCTTTAAGCACGGCGATCGCGGCGGGCGCTTGTCCGACGAACCTTCCGGTGGTGCAAAGTTCGCCCAGCGCGCGCAGCGTTTCACGCTCGGTTAGGACGATGAACCGCCACGGCTGCAGGTTCCGAGCGCTCATCGCGTGCCGCCCCGCATCGGCGATCTTCCGCAGCGCTTCGGGCGCAACCGGCCGATCGAGGAACTCGCGGGCAACCTTGCGGCCCATAATTGTGGAGATTGCGTCCATCGTGAACCTCATCAAATGGTCAAGAGATCCTGCTTAGCCAATTCTTTTTACCACCATGGATTGTATCTTCGAAGCCATCGGCAGGGCAGGCGAATACGCCCCGAGAAGAGTGACAAAGATCGGGCTTACAAATGAGCAGCGGATCCCTGCTGGCGCTAGGTATCGTTCGCCAATTCCGCTGGCTCAGTTTTCACCCTTCTCTTAGTTGGGTCGAGAAAATAAACACGGAGAGCCATCGCACGAAGGGTACCATGGCCGTTGCTCGTCGGACTTGTGACCTCACCCGCTATACGCGCCCGGCAGACTCCGATCAATCCACTAATCTCGGCGATCTGCGTTTACGCCCTTCTCCGCACCATGGCTTTACTGATGTGGCAGGGCGTCGGGCACAGGCCGAGCTCGGCGATTACCGTGCCGGACTCCTGCTTCCTTCGCTCCCCGGTCGATGCTCATCACGGGACAGCTTGGCTGCGATGACTCACTACTCTGGTTTAAGAATGCGGCCGATCTGCGTCCGGCTCGCTTCGGGCGGATTGCAAGGTTCGGGCGCCGGTGCTTGAAACGGAAGCCACCCTAGGCCCGCTGCACGATCGCTCACCCAGCAGACTAACCGCGCTGGCCTTCGAGGAAGCCCGCGCTTGACGGCCCTCAAGGCCGTCAATCCGCGAATAGTCCGTGGTAGATCAAGTCAGTCAGACACTCGATGAAACGCTCGGTTGGCTTTTTGGGCGCTTCAGCCAGACGCCAGAACAACAAGTTGAGCAGGCGCGAGAGAGTCGTCAGATCGAGGTTCGGCCGCGCATTCGGTGCAGCGGCGGCGAACCGCAGCACGACCCGAAGCCGGGATTGGGTCCAGTGCTCGACGCGACGATTGAGCCGTTCGAGGCTCGAGTCGGACAAAACCGCTTCGCGCCAGGCCCGGTAAGCGCCGGCATACCTTTGATCGACGACTATGCCCCGGCGCACTGCGCCTTCGATACCCGCGCGAAGGTCTTTTGCGCCGTCTAAATCAAGATAGACGCCCTCGAGCTCGCCGATCAGTCGATCCATCAAGACCAACAAGGCCTGCCGCTTAGAACGAAAGTGTCGATAGAAGCCTCCCACTGCAACGCCCGCGGTTCGGGCGATATCTTCGATAGTCGTAGCTTCGAACCCGTGCTCCGCAAACAGCCCAAGCGCGGCATCGAGCAGATCCTTTCGCTTGTGCTCGCTGCGTTCCTGCTGCGGACCTCGCGGGAGGTCTTCTTGCGTAAGAAGATCAGGACGAGCGAGCGAAGGGCTATGCCGCCGCCTGGCCACGCGCGAATCGGATTATCATTCGGGCAAGCGTCTGAGGTTGATCGAGACTGATGAAGGTGCGCGATTTCGCGACTCTCTCAAGACGGGCAGCAGGGAAATCCCGGCAAAGCCGTTTGGCATACTTCATGGGGAAGAATAAATCGTCTTCGCCCCAGGCAATCAGGACGGGCTTTTCAAAATGTCTAAAATGCCTTGCCGCTTCAATTGTCCAGTGGTTCGAAATGCCTCGCAAAACCTTGGTCAAATCACGCCTGACCAACGGAAGTCGGAGCAGCGGATCGAACCAGGAATCAAGCATCGAGCGCTTAGCCCGGTGGTGAGCGAGCGTGGCGAGCATCAGCCGGCGCACCAACTGAGGCCTCATCAGCTGCGCCGCGGCCGAGGCAAACCCCGGAACAAACGCCCCC
>DASXNP010000416.1:0-4883 GCA_036494985.1 Binataceae bacterium (SeqCode) | reverse complement strand
GCCCATGCGGATCAATTCGAGCGCGTGCATGAAGCGGTTTTCGAAAATCGTCTCGGTAATTACCGAGGTGCCTTTTGCGTTGGTCAAAAGCGCCATCATTTGCGCCTGCAAGTCGGTCGGAAATCCCGGATGGGGCAGCGTGCGCAGTTCGACCGCTCTAAGCACCCCGCGGCGGACTACGCGGACAGCGCCGTCCAAAGCGTCGATGGTAGCGCCCGCTTCGGCGAGCTTGGCAAGGACGGGTTGCAAATCGGCGATCGGAGCATTGCGAATCGTAACTTCGCCGCAGGTCGCGGCCGCTGCGATCATCAAAGACCCGGCCTCAATCCGATCGGCGATTACGGTATGGTCAGTACCGTGAAGGCGTTCGACTCCTTCGACCTCGATCACGTGGGTACCCGCGCCCTCGACGCGAGCGCCCATGGCGTTGAGCATCCGCGCGAGATCCTGCACCTCCGGCTCGCGCGCCGCGTTTTCGATCTGCGAACGTCCGCGCGCCCTTACTGCCGCCATCATGATGTTCTGGGTCGCTCCCACGCTGGGATTATCGAGCCATAGACGGGCGCCTTTAAGCGGCTCGCCGTGAGCCTCGACGTATCCGTTGCGCAGCGCGATCCGCGCCCCGAGCGCGCGCAATCCGCTGATATGCAGGTTCACCGGACGCGCTCCGATGGCGCATCCGCCGGGCGTGGAGACGCGTCCGCGCCCAGTGCGGGCCAGCAGCGGACCGAGGACCACAAAGGAGGCCCGCATGGTTTTGACGAGGTCGTAGGGCGCCTCGTGCGAGGTAACCCTCCCGGCATCCAGCTCCACCACACTTTCATCGATCCAGCGACTCGCCACGCCCAGCGTGCCGAGCAGCTTCAGTGCCGTGTTCACGTCGCGCAGCCGCGGAACGTTGCGGACGATTACCGGCTCGGCGGTCAGAATCGACGCCATCATTATCGGAAGACTGGCATTCTTGCTCCCGCTGACGCTGACTTCACCGCAAAGTCGCGCCCCCCCGTGAATGACCATTTTGTCCATGATTTAAGCCCGAAGCTTACCTGGCTTAGCGGCCTTCAGAAACAAAGCGTGCGCTCATTACCCGAACAACCCCGGCGAGGTCGCTCATAGTCACAAGCTCCGTAGCGCCGCAGGAAACCAGGATGTCCGCGACGGCTGCCCGCTGACCCGCTCCAATTTCGACCATCAAACCCCCTCCAGCGCTAAGGAAATTGCGCGCCCGCTGCGCGATCGAACGATAGAACCCAAGCCCGTCGACGCCGCCGTCCAAAGCGATGCGAGGCTCGAACCGGATGACCTCCGGCGCTAAGGTTGCCATCTCCGAAGCGGAGATGTACGGGGGATTGGCCACGACCAGATCGAAGCGATCTTCTTCGCGCTCGGCCTCGGGCCATAGGTCACGGCATTGGAAACCAATCCGGTTCGCGACCTGAAGGCGCTCGGCGTTGCGTTGCGCAACCAGCAGGGCTTGCGGGGAAATGTCGGTCGCCACGACCTGGGCGGAGGGGCAATTTACCGCGATCGCGACCGCGATCGCTCCGCATCCGGTGCACAGCTCGAGCACTCGGCAGTTGCCGCCGCGGCCCTCAACCCACTCAAGCGCGGCCGCGGCGAGAACCTCAGAGTCGGGACGGGGAATCAAAACCGATCGATCTACTTCGAACTCGAGAGAAAAGAATTCCTTGTGCCCGACAATATAGGCGACCGGCTCGCGTGCGATTCGCCTCGCGACAAAATCAGCGAAGCGGTCGGCGGCAGTGGGCGGCATTTCTCCGGCCAGGGTCAGCAGTCTTTCCCGCGAAACCCCAATTGCGGCGGCCGCCATCACCTCGGCATCCAGAGCGGGCCGCTCGATCCCCGTCTCGGCCATCTTTATGGTGGCGCGACTGACCAGTTCGGCGATCGAGCGCGCGGCGGTCGCAGCGACTGCCACCTCGAAGCCGTCAGGCGCTCAGCGCTTGCGCCTGCTCCTTGGTGTTAAGCGCATCGATTAGGGGATCGAGACCACCATCGAGCACTTTGTCGAGCTGATGCAAGGTGAGATTGACGCGGTGGTCGGTGACCCGAGATTGGGGAAAGTTGTAGGTGCGGATCCGCTCGGAGCGATCGCCGGTGCCTACCATTGAGCGGCGGCTCTGCGCGATCTTCGCCTCCTGCTCAAGGCGCGCTTGTTCCATCAAACGCGCGCGCAACACCTTGAGCGCGCGCGCCTTGTTCTTATGCTGTGATTTCTCGTCGCGGCAGATGATCACCATACCGCTGGGTATGTGCGTAATCCTGACTGCCGAATCGGTGGTATTGACGCTCTGGCCGCCGGGCCCCGACGCGCGCATCACGTCAATCCGCAAATCCTTTTCTTCGTTGATATTGACCTCAACGTCGTCGGCTTCCGGCAGCACTGCAACCGTAACCGCCGAGGTGTGAATGCGCCCCGACGCTTCGGTAGCCGGCACCCGCTGCACGCGATGCACGCCACCTTCGAACTTGAGCCTGCTGTAAGCGCCCTGTCCGTTGATCGACGCGATCACTTCCTTGGTGCCACCCGCCCCGGTGGTGCTGACGCTTAGGACTTCGACCTTCCAGGCGTGCTCTTCCGCATACCGCGAATACATCCGTAAAAGCTCGGTGGCAAAGAGCGCCGCTTCATCGCCGCCGGTCCCTGCGCGAATTTCGACAATGACGTTCTTGTCGTCATTCGGGTCGCGGGGGGCAAGCAGCTCTTTGAGTCGATCTTCAAGCGGCGCCAGCAGTTTCTGCAGAGCCGGCAGCTCGGTTTTTGCAAGATCGCGAAGCTCGGGGTCGCTACCTTCGAGCGACGAACGGTACTCGGCGATCTCGTCGAGGACATGTCTATAGTCGCGAATGCATTCAACGATCGACTGAAGCTGCGCGCGTTCCTTGGCGAGCTTGGCGAATTCTCGATTGTTCGCCATGACCGCGGGGTCGTTCAGGCGCCCCTCAAGCTCCGCGTACCGCTTCTCGATTGATCCGAGTTTGTCCAGCATTACGATATTTCAATTCGAAGCGATTACCTGCCGCTCAAAACAGCGCGGCGGCCTCCGAAGCCGCCGCTTAAATCCGCTGCCTGGGCGCGCTCGTCCTTACCCGGGACGTCGGTCCCACCCGCCGCGATTTGCTACTTCATGCCATACTTGCGCTTGAACTTATCTATTCGTCCGGCCGTATCGACCAGTCGCTGCGTGCCGGTGTAGAAAGGATGGCAATTGGAGCAAACCTCGACCGAAATAGTGGGCACCGTGGATCGCGTTTCGAAGACGTTGCCGCATGCGCAAGTCACGATTGACTTGCGGTATCGCGGATGAATCTCGGCCTTCATGTTCTTTGATTCCTCTAGCTTGAACCGTTCAACATACCAATCTAACCATTGTTGCACAATTCGCTTGCGCTCCTGCCTCGTTCTGATTGCGGCATTGCTCCTGGGCTCGGTCGCCTTTTCGCGCGCCGGTGGCGCGGGTGCCTTACCCGGGTTCACGCCCGAAAGTCGCACCCTTCTGGTTCCGATCCTTAAGCTGGCGCCGCCCGGCCCGGAGCGCAACGCGCGATCGCTTAAGATGTTCGACCGTTTTCTAGAGTTCTACCCGAAGATCGCTTTTCACTTCTACTTCACGCCTGAGCTGCAGCAGCTGGTCGAGAAATTGCCGCCCCGCCAATCGATCCTGATACGAGCCGGCTCCCTGTATTCGCGCGATGACATCCCGTGGTTGAAGCGAGCCCCGAATTCGCACTACCTTGCGGTGCGCGGACGATCCCAGCCCGACGGCGCTTATCAATATTCTCTTACCCCTTCGATATTCGAGCCGGAGCGGCCCGGAGATTTTACGGGTTGGTTCAGTCTTCGCCCGACTGCACCCATGGACGGCGCCGCGCGGCTCTCCGTGCTAGGCAGCCTTGGCGCCCAGCTCCAACTTGACGCCTTCGGCGCGGCGGGCGCGGTCGATTTCGCGGCGGCGGTCCTGCGCGAATGCTACGGCGACCTGACTCCGCCTTGGGATTTGCGTCTTGGCGAGTTCAACCACCACGACCGTGCGGCCCTGGCACGGCTCGAGCGAGAGATGCCGGCGCTGTTTGCGGAGATCATCCGCTATTTCGAGTTCAACAATATTATCGACGAAGTGCCCGCGCCGGCGACCGGTCCGTGCGCGGGCCAGTCGCCGTTGGTGGTTTTCAACCTCGATACGCGCATTCGGCTAAAGGCGCTTGACCGGTTCCCGCGCCTGGCGGCCTTCTATAACCGCATCGCGCCGATGGTTTCGGCTCATAGCTCGATCGACAACGACCAAGGCGACCGTTTGCTGGATTTCGATTTTGATCGAGGACGAATCCGCATGCGATTTCTCGTCTGCGCCGGCGCGTTGGTGGCGGTCAAGCCCCCTTTCAGCGATGGGCAAGCGGTCCCCGCGGCCGATCCGGTGGTGCTGGACCAAATCGACCATGGCCACTATCATGCGGTCACTTCGGGCTGGGTGCATCGCTTCCGAATGGATTTCGGCTTGCAGAACATCGCCTTCGCAACCGACTATCGCCGCAAGCGCGATATCGTAAAGATCGAGAGTCGAATGACCACGCCGCCAGAAATCGTCGCTCCACCCGGCATCAGACAAATCAGTCTACTGCTGGCCGACGATTTCATGGAGGCTCTAGCTCACGGAAATGATGGGCGCGGGGTTGACGCGCGATTCTCCTCGACTCCGAGCGGAGTCGACGGAACTCTGCTGAGCTGGGAAGCGCAGGCCGAGCTGGTCTACTCACCTATGCTTGAGTTTCTGGCGAGAATTGGCGATTCGATTGCGGATGCGCACAACCAACTAGTGCGTGAAGATGAACGGCGATTATGGAGAGAAATTTTCGACGCTGTA
>DASXNP010000415.1:0-4872 GCA_036494985.1 Binataceae bacterium (SeqCode) | reverse complement strand
TTCGGCGCCGTGCCGACCGAGCCGTCTCTCGGCCCTTTTGCCAATTCCGCTCGCGCGGATCAGGTATTGAGAAGGGATAGATTTGAAAACTCTACTATACACGCTATCTAAATTGTCTTGTCTTCAGGTTGAATACATATATCTTTCCTCCTCCAGGTGTACTGATGTACTCGCGTGAAGGGCATCACGAGCTCGTCACGCTGCGGGGTATAGCTCGCTGTCGATTCAATCGCTCCACTTGTCCCAATGAATTTACTTCGGAAATCAGCTTGCGCTTGACCTTGACGAAATCGTTCTGCGGCCAGCCAATCGGGATCATCACGCCGAGTTTTATCTCCTTGGGAATGCCCAGCAGCTCGCGGAGCTCGCTTTCTATAAACATGTGAAAGGTCGTGAAGGTCGTGCCCAAACCAAGCGAGCGAGCCGCTACTATCAGGTTCTGCGCCGCCGGGTAGAGCGCCGACCAGACAAACTGCTCCATCGGCGCGTTGGGCGGATAAGCTACGGGACCGCAGACGAAGATAATGGCCGGGACCTCATTCAGCGTCTCCGCCAGATGCATGGCGCCGGCTATCATTCCACTAGTGACCCGCCCGGTTGTTGGCACTCCCACGCCCATCGCCTTGAATCGCGGCGCGAGAAGATCGCGGATTTTCCGCTTTGCTTCAGGATTGCGTACGACGATGAAGTCCCATTCCTGGCTGTTACCCGGACTCGATGCACGAGTGGCGGCGTAGATCACACGCTCGATCAAGTCCTGCGGCACCGGATCGGGCTTCAAGTAACGTGCTGCACTGCATGTTTCCATCGCTTCGATAACGTCCATAGTCGTCTCCTATTTCACTCCAATAGAGGCTCGACGATAGCCTGCCACCAATTTGCGCCATTCTTCCGGGTCGAACCGCGAGGAGGCCTCGATTAAACCAGGCAACAGAAGAGCACCGTCAGATGAGGTCGTCCGCCGCCGTAAGCTCATCGATCGTATAAATTATTGATCCCGTCTGCCACCGGTGCGACCCTCGAGATCACTTGGTATCGCCTGATTACGCTGGTCGGACGGGAGCAATGCGCAGTACACACCTCTGTGCCACAGCGCTTCGCGCCTTCGCAATGGTAAGGACGACCGTCGACGGTTATGAGCGCGCGATGGGGTTGCACAAATGGCATTAGCAAGTCGATGGCTTAGATCGGGTCACACATGCTTTTTGAATCAAATTGTCGACGGATTATTGACTAACCAGAGAAATCACCAGAAGCGAGGAGGTGTCAGGTACTTTTCTTTCTTCCTTCAGCCCATCGCTTCTTCACAGCTTCCGACAGCCTTTTTCCAACTGCTGCGGTTATTCCGCCACCGCGCTCTTTCTTCACAGAGGTTCGCGCGGCTTTGGCGGTAAGCTCAGCCTCAGCGTTAGCGGCGGGTTCGAAGCTATCAAGCTGGTTCTGCCCCGGCTGCGGTATGCGCACCGCGCGGCGAACCCGGGCTGCGTCGAGAGAGTCGTTGGACCTCCCGCGGCGACAAGCCACGTCGAATGCAGCGCCGAGGAACGCGCGGCCACCGGCATTGCGGAGGGCCCTATTCGACACTCGACCGATATCGAGGACGTTTCGGATCTCATTGCGGGATCTCGAATATGCGCTCGCCGTTTTGGGATGATTCGAGTCTCTCTCTCGCGTCTTACGTTTGACGGATCGCGTCGGGAACTCGTACGGTTTCAGCCACGACCGTCAGCGCCGCGGGCCAGTCTTCATAAATATTTCGAACGCATCTTTAAATCGCGGATCCCAGCGCGAGAGCGGCGGGCGATTCTCAACGATGTCGCCAGCAGCCCAAAGGATCCGGCGCTCATCCTGCTCGCGTGTGGTTTCGTTGTCCTGGCACAGGATGTAGAAGTCGCCGCGCGCGACGCCGTCGAGCAGGCGCTCGGCAACTTGATCGGGAAGCCAGGCACCGGCCGGCTTCTCAGACATCCGCCGCGCCATATTTCCGGTAAACGTGAACCCGGGGATGAGCAGGTGCGCGGTTATCCTGCAATCGGGAAGATTGCGCAGCGTGTGGGCCAGACCTTCGGTTAAAACCTTCACGGCGGCCTTGGTAACGTTGTAAACGGTGTTTCCCGGAGGCGTGGTGATTCCTTGCTTGGATCCTGTGTTGACTATCGCGCCGGACTTTTTCCGCTCCACCATCGCCTGGCCGATGCGCTGGACACCGTTCAAAACGCCGAAGAGATTCACATTCATCAGGTGATGCCATTTTTCCAGCGGACCGAAGACGTCACCGCCATCGAACGCCGCGGCGTTATTCATCAGGAGGGCGATATCGCCAAAACGATTGAAGGCGGCGTGCGCAAGTATGTCGATTTCGGCGATTGACGAAACGTCGGTCTTCATCGCGAGCACGTCCGAATCGCCGCCCGCCGCCAGCTTGCTGAGATCCTTCGCGGCTTGACCGAGAGCTGGCTCGTCCGAATCCGCGATGCAAACCCGCATCCCAAGCGTGGCGAGACGTTTGGCGGTGGCGAGACCGATTCCGCTCGCACCACCAGTGATTATCGCGCCACGACCGCGCTCAAAGATGTTACTCGAATCAGCCATGATCCATCTCCTGATTTAAGCACCTGCGCCCAAGTCGTTCGGCCGAGGCGTTCACGCCGTCAAGGCGTTCTGCTGACAGTATCGCGCGCCGTCTCGATTTTATCGACGGGCCGTACTGATGTATGGCACATACGATGAACAGCGTTGCGAGTCTGTGCGTAGCCGAACATTGAGGGGTTCAAGATATGCCGTCTGGAGCTGATTTCTCGGGGCGCGTTGACGCGGATTGGCTCGACCAGTACCGCGAAGAGATTATCGAGCCTGAGCTGCCGATCGTCGATACCCATCATCATTTGTGGAGCCGTGTCGGCAGCGTTTACCTTTTCCCCGAGCTGCTGGCTGATATATCGACCGGGCACAATGTCAGGGCGACGGTCTTCGAAGAGTGCGGTTCAATGTACCGGGCCGACGGGCCAGAAGAGTTCCGTTCGCTGGGCGAGACCGAATTCGTCACCGGAGTCGCCGCGATGAGCGCCAGCGGCGGCTTCGGACAGGTGCGGGCGTGCGCGGCAATTGTCGGCAACGTTAATCTGATGCTGGGATCGCGCGCCGAGCCGATCTTGCAGGCGCATCTCGCCGCGAGTGGCGGCCGTTTCCGCGCGATCCGGTTTTCGACGGCGTGGGACGCAGATGAGCGCGTGCACAAAGTGGTGCCGCGCCCAGGCATTCTCGCGGAGACTCAATTCCGCGACGGCTTTCAATGCCTCTCCCGGCTCGGCCTCACTTTTGACTCCTGGGTTTATCATCCGCAGTTGGGCGAGGTTGCGGCGCTTGCGGCCGACTTCCCGCAGACGCCGATCGTTCTGAATCATTTCGGTGTGCCGATTCTTGGCGGTCCCAACGCCGGACGCGCGGCGGATGTTTTTGCGGAGTGGCGCAGAGGGATGACGGACCTGGCGAAGTATGAGAATGTCCACGTGAAGCTGGGCGCTCTTCCAGTAAAGCATTCCGAAAAGTCGCGCGGGACGAGCCCGGCGCCGCTCACCTCGGAGGAGATCGCCTCGGCGTGGCGGCCGTTCTTCGAGGTTTGCGTCGAGCAATTTGGCGCTCGCCGCTGCATGTTCGAGAGTAATTTTCCGGTGCAAAAGCGATGGTGCAGCTATGCGGTACTGTGGAATGCCTGCAAGCGACTCGCAAGCGGCGCCTCGGCCGACGAGAAGTCAGCGCTCTTCAGCGGCACCGCGACCCGCGCGTATCGACTTCCCGCGGGCCTTCTCTAATAGGCGCACCACAAAAAGAAGAAGTCGCGGAGAAGTTCATTATGGCGGAACTGGACGGCCGAGTAGCAATCGGCACCGGCGGAGCGAGCGGTATCGGCGCCGCCACGACCCGGCTTTTCGTCAAAAACGGCGCGCGCGTCGTGATCGCCGATTTGCAGGATGAAACTCAGCTCCGCGCTCGCGCGGGAACTCGCGCCCCATGTCGTCTTCCAGCGCACCAACGTGTGCAACGAAGAAGATGTTCGCGCTGCCGTCGCGGCCGCGGAAAAATCGTTCGGACGGCTCGATTGTATATTCAACAACGCCGGTTTCGGGGGTGCGCTCGGTGGAATCGCGGATACCTCGACCGAGGAATGGAACCTCACCTTCGACGTCCTCGTGCGCGGCGTCTTCCTTGGGATGAAACACGCGGTCCCGGTCTCCGGCGCCAAGGGGGAAGCATCATTTCGACCGCGAGCGTCGCCGGGATGCTGGGCGGCTACTCACCGCATGCGTATGCGGCGGCGAAAGCAGCGGTTATCCAGCTCACCAAATCGGTCGCCCTAGAACTGGCCGAGGCGCGAATCCGCGTCAACTGCATATGCCCCGGCTTCATCGCGACTCCGCTTGCGCTCAACACCGTAGGCAAGCCGGAGAGCGAACTCGAATTGCGCAAATCATGGATGTCGAATGCGCAACCAATTGAGAGACCGGGCGAACCGGGCGACATCGCGGAAAATGGCGCTGTTTCTCGCCAGCGATCGATCCGGATTCGTAACGGGGCAGGCCCTCGTGGTTCATGGCGGCTTTCAGGCAGGCCGCGCATGGCGCAAGCAACCGGATTGGATTAAGACCGCGCGTCCACTCAAGGTTTACCGGCCGCGCTGAACGGAAATGCATGAAGCCCACGCACGGCGGGCTTCATTGCGATTCTTTGCGATTTTGCGAAAGTGCGCGGGCCGTGCGGCCCCGTCGCTTCTCATTTCGCCGTCAACGAATCAGGTCTCTCTTCGAAGACGTGCGGCTTCAGTGACGACTGCGCGGCGACTCGATTCATATTATCGAAATCTCTTTTAGTGCG
>DASXNP010000414.1:0-2695 GCA_036494985.1 Binataceae bacterium (SeqCode) | reverse complement strand
GACGGCCGAAACCCTTGACTTCACTGACAGTGAGGCCCTGAACGCCGATGCTCGAGAGCGCCTCCTTAACTTCATCGAGTTTGAACGGCTTAATGATCGCCTCAACCTTTTTCATATCGCTCCTTGAGCGCACGGCGCGTGCAATACCGCCTTCGGGCACCGCGTTGCGTCCGGCATCCGCCGTCGATTGCTCTGCTCAACCGCCTCGCTTCGCGCAGGCGCTCCGAGTCGAGCTAACAGCGATTGGCAGGTGGTAAGCAACGGTGATGCCATCTTGAAGTCTGGATTAACGCTCCTCTCAATGGCCTACCTTGCCTAGAAGTTGGGCGCAAGCTTAAGGGACTAGCATCACTGCGCGCGGACCCGATCGGCCTTGCCGCGGCCCAGCGACAGCGGTTCCTCCTCGCCGCGCATCAGTCGCCAGACGTTGCCACGATGACGATAAACTACCAGTGCGGCCATGATTAGCGCGGTCGCTACATATGCGGGGGGCCGACCAAGAACAACCGCGATCAGCGGCAGCGCGAGGGCCGCCGTAAGTGAGGCGAGCGATACGATCCGCCGGATCAGGAAAACGACCAGAAACACAACCAACGCGCATCCGATCACCGAAGGGGCGAGTCCGAGCCAAACTCCGAGCGTGGTCGAAACGCCTTTGCCACCTTCGAACCCGAGAAAGATCGAATAGAGCGAACCAATGAAGGCGCTAAGTCCGACTAGCGCGAGGCCGGCAGTCGTCAGATCAAAAGCTCGCGCGACCAAAACCGGGATCAGGCCTTTGAGCAGGTCCCCGGCCAAAGTGATTGCCGCGGCGCTCCTACCACCGGCGCGGGCCACATTGGTCATTCCGACGTTGCCCGAACCGACCGCGCGGGGATCGAATCCGCTGACTCTTCCGACCAGGACGCCGACCGGGACCGAACCGATCAGATAGGCAATTGGAACCAGTAGATAGATCAAGCAGACTTCATTAGCGGCGGCTGGTCGGGGTGACTGGATTTGAACCAGCGACCCCTGCGTCCCGAACGCAGTGCTCTAGCCATGCTGAGCTACACCCCGACGTAATTTCGAGCATATCCGACCGGAACGGCTTTATACCATCGCAGAGTGATCGAAAGCGAGCGCGCAACTCGCGGCCCGCGCTGTATCTTCAGATCCTCAATCTGGACCGTGCCCTCGCAAGCGGTACGCGTTCGCGGCGTGCAGCCGAGACTCGTAAGCTCGCACGCGCGAGCGCCGGCAACGGAAGCAACTAGGCGGCCCATCGTCGAGAGCCGCTTAGCTCAGTTCGCTTGTGGGCCGACGCCGGGCGCGCCACTGTTCTCGGCCAGCGCGGACGCGACCTGCCAGCAAGACGGTGACTTAAACCGCTCATCCGATCGCCGACAGGCAGGAGCGCATTTCGGCTACGATCTTGTGGTAGTCGCCGTGACCAAAAATTCCCGAGCCAGAGACAAAAACGTTCGCGCCAGCGGATTTAGCGTCGGCGATGTTATCGAGCTTTACGCCACCGTCGATTTCGACATCGAGCTCAAGACCGCGCCGGTCGAGATCGCGCCGGACTTCACGCAGCTTCTCCAGCGCCCCCGGAATGAATTCTTGGCCGCCGAACCCCGGGTGCACGCTCATTATGAGAATCATGTCGAGCTGCTCGGCGAAAGGTAGCACGCGATTGACGTCGGTTTCCGGATTGATGCCGATCGAGGCGCGCGCGCCGAGGTCGTGAATCCGCCGCGCGATTGCGGGGATATCGCCGCAGACTTCGGCGTGAACGGAGACCGAGTCGGCGCCACTCCTGATGAAAATCTCGAGGTAGCGATCCGGATTTTCGATCATCAGATGCGCGTCGAGCGGTAGCCGGGTGATCTTTCGCACCGACTGCAGCACCGGCACGCCGATCGAGAGGTTGGGCACGAAATGTCCGTCCATCACGTCGAAATGAATCATGTCGGCGCCGGCCATCTCGACGGCGCGGATTTCTTCACCGAGCCGGGCGAAATCGGCGGAGAGAATCGAGGGCGCGATTTTGTCGCGAGACTGCATCGCCCAAAGCGTAGCGCGGATAAGGCGGGCAGCAAAGGAAGCGCAAAGACCCCACCATCGCGACGGGTCCCCGTGAAATCGTCGCGATCTATGGCCATAGAGCGTGGAGCCGCGGATTTGCCACCGGTCAGGAGCCCAAAATTGGATTTAATCAAACCCGTGACCCAGCCGAACCCCGGCAAAGCGCGCAACTAATGGCGGTCACGGTCCGGTTTTGCGCACAACCCAGAGCTGCTCTCCGCCGTAAACAATGGGCGAGCGGGAAAAATCCGAATACTCGGCGACGACCTCAAATCCCGTCAACTAGAAAAGCTAGCGCATCTCCTGTCGAGTCACCCACTTGAAATTCCACGCAGTTTCTTCCACGGTGAGGGTTCGCCCCGTTGGTCCAAATCCTCGAGGCGAAATCGGTCAGTGAAGATCTGCCGAAGCGGATCGTCGATCCGCTCGACGACCCTACGCACCACCGTGTGCCGGTGATCGGATCGATCATAAAAGACGAAACCCCGTTTGGCCCGATGGAAGTCATTCTCGGGCCTCCCAACTGAACACCTGCGAAGGCTTCTTCGATTTCCACCCACCCGATCTCGAGGCGACCGACCGGGGAGCCGGGGGACGGTTACCACGTTTATCCCAGCCGCGTGCCCACTTC
>DASXNP010000413.1:0-1900 GCA_036494985.1 Binataceae bacterium (SeqCode) | reverse complement strand
GCTAGGGCGGCAGGCGCGTAATGGCGGCCGCCGGATTACTCGAATGCTTGGGTCGGGCTGAGCGCAACAAGCGCGATAAACGCGAGCGGATCGTGCGCGCCGCGCGCGAACTGTTCCGCACCAAGGGCTTCCAAGCTACCACTACCACCGAGATCGCGGAGCTGGCGGATGTAGGCAAAGGGACCCTCTTCTTCCACGCCAGATCCAAGCAAGCCCTGCTCATAATGATGTTCCAGGAAGAAGTCGGCCGCTCGATCGAACGGGCCTTCATCAGCGTGCCCGAGGCGCCGCTGCTGGACCAATTGATGCACGTCTTCGGCGTGATGATCGAGTACAACCGGCGCGACTTGGAACTGGCCCGGATATTCGTCAAAGAGCTCGCGTTCGTCGGCGGCGACCGGCGGGGCATCGATGCCGTCATGGCTGACTTGTTTGGCCGGATGAGCGCTCTTATCGAGCAAGCGCAAGAGCGTGGCGAGATTTCGAAGACCGCCAATCCGGCTTTGCTGGCTTACAATCTGTTTGCGCTTTATTTCGCGTTTCTTGTGCTTTGGCTTGGCAGTCGCGCTCCGGCGCCCGATCCGGCCAGACCATCACTGCGTCAAATGCTGGAGCTGCACCTCTCGGCTTTACCGGGCATGGCTGCCGCCCGATCCATTCGGCGTCGAAAAAATAAGCCACCTCGGGCAGCTGACGGGCTGCCTCGGTGATGGAGGATTAGCCAAGATGAGCGTTACTGATTCAGCCTCGCACGATCCTCCTTTTCGCGCCGAGCACGTCGGCAGTCTTCTGCGTCCGCCCGAACTGCTAAGCGCTCGCGAAGACCATGCCCACGGCCGAATCTCGGACGCCGATCTGCGCAAGCTCGAAGATCAGGCGATCGGCACGATCGTCGGTCTTCAAGAGAGCCTCGGCCTTCATTCCATCACCGATGGTGAATATCGCCGCGGCGTCTTTTACGCCGACTTCATCTGCCGGGGGCTGGGCGGCGCCTCGATTTACCATGAGATCGATCGCATGTTCTTCGTCAACGACCAGGGCAACAAGATCGCGGTCCCCTTGCTCAAGGTTCATGGGCGCCTGCAATGGACCGCGCCGGTTCACGTCGACGAATTCAAATTCCTTAAGTCGCTCACTAAAGCAACGGTTAAGGTCACGCTGCCGTCGCCCACCATCGCCTACTCGGTCGATGGCCGCAACGTGAGCAAGGAAGCCTACCCCGATCTCGCCGTGATGCGCGCGGACATCGTCCATGCCTACCGCAGCGAACTTCGTGCGCTTGCGGCCGCCGGATGCCGCTACGTCCAGCTCGATGAAGTTCCGATCGCTATGTACTGCGACCCAAAACGCATCGCCCAGCTCCGCGCAGCCGGAGTCGACACCCAAGAAGTCCTGTTCAAGGTCTTCCCCGGTTTAATAAACGACGCGTTGGCCGACCGTCCCCTAGGCCTGCACGTCGCCCTGCATCTCTGCCGCGGCAACAACCAGAGTGGTTGGCTGACCGAAGGCGGCTACGACCCCGTCGCCGAAATGCTCTTCAATCGGATCAACGTTGATTCCTACTTTCTCGAATACGACACTGCGCGCGCCGGAACCTTCGAACCGCTCCGATTCGTACCGCGCAACAAATCAGTCGTGCTCGGAATCGTTTCGAGCAAGCGCCCGGAATTGGAATCGAAAGAAGAACTCAAGCACCGCATTGACCAGGCCGCAAAATATTGCGAACTCGATCAAATGGCGCTGAGCCCCCAATGTGGTTTTGCAAGCACCGCACCCGGCAACAAACTCACGCCCGATCAGCAGTTCGCCAAACTCGCTCGCATCGTCGAAGTCGCCGGCGAGGTGTGGAGATAGAAAGCGCCCAACAAATGACCTATCTAACTGAGAGGACTTTACGATG
>DASXNP010000412.1:0-5451 GCA_036494985.1 Binataceae bacterium (SeqCode) | reverse complement strand
GACTAACCAAGCGGACAGGACGCCTGTTTCGACCGGCTGGTGTGGAGAAAGTCACAAATGGATGTGATGAAAACCCTATTCCTGAATCCACCCTCCTACGACGATTTTGACGGCGGGGCAGGGTCGCGCTATCAGGCGACGCGCGAGGTCTGGTCGTTTTGGTATCCGACCTGGCTCGCCTATCCCGCCGGAATGATTCCGGGGGCGCGGCTCATCGATGCACCGCCGCACGACATAAGCGTAGGCCAGACGATCGAGCAAGCCAGAAATTTCGATCTAGTTGTACTGCATACCTCGACTCCATCCTTTCGCCTGGACTGCCGGACGGCGGAGTCGATCAAGGCGGCGAATCCCCATTGCCTGATCGCGTTTGTGGGAGGCCATCCGACCGCCTTACCGGAGGATACCCTCAAGGCTTCAGAGGCGATCGACATCGCGGCACGAAAGGAATTCGACCATTCGATGGTCGAAGTCGCGCAGGGGATGGAGTGGACCAAAATCGGCGGAATCAGCTACCGCAAGAATGGCGCGATCCATCACAACCCCGATCGGCCGGTGATGACAACCGAAGAATTGGACCGACTTCCGTTCGTCACAGAGGTCTACGACAAGAATCTCGACTACCTGAAATACAACAGTCCGTATTGCCAGTATCCGTACGTATCGATCTACACCGGGCGCGGGTGTCCGGCGAAGTGCACTTTCTGCCTGTGGCCGCAGGTAACCCAAGGCCACAGGTACCGCGTGCGCAGTCCGGAGAATGTGTTCGACGAAGTTTCGCAGATGAAGGCCAAGTTCCCCAGAATGAAGGAACTGTTCTTCGATGACGATACGTTCACCGCGGATCCTGCACGGGCACGCAAGATCGCGCAGCTGATCAAGCCGCTCGGAATCACCTGGTCGACGAACTCGCGCGCGAACGTCGATTACGAAACACTGAAGATTCTAAAGGACGGCGGGCTGCGCTTGTTTGTCGTGGGATACGAAAGCGGCAACGCGCAGATCCTCAAGAACATCAAGAAGGGTGTCGGGCTGGAACGGGCGCGGCGGTTTACGCGCGACTGCCGTGACGTCGGGATATTGATTCACGGCACCTTTATCCTGGGACTGCCCGGCGAGTCGCACGAGACGATTCGTGAAACGATGAAGTTCGCGCGCGAGATGGATTGCGAGACGATCCAGGTGTCGTTGGCATCTCCGTATCCGGGGACGGAACTCTACGACTACGTCAAGGCAAACGGCTTGCTCGCGGTCGATCCCTTGCTCGATGAGTCGGGTTACCAGAAATGCACGATCAAATACCCGGGGATCAGCAACGATGAAATCTACTCTTCGGTGGAGAAGTTCTATCGCAGCTTCTATTTTCGTCCCCGCTACATCTTCAAGGCGGTTCGCAAGATGACGAAGTCGCGCGATGAACGCAAGCGTATGCTCAAAGAGGGGCGGGAGTTTCTTTCGACTATGTGGCAGCGGCGAATCCAGACGGCTTGAAGTCTAGCGCGGGGGACTCGCGACTGAAATGACGCTATCGGGACGCGGCCTGCTCTCTCGATGATTCTGTCTGTTCTTCACTTGCTGACGATCATCGGCGCGATGGTTTCGACCGGGTACTACGCCACCGCCACGGTGACCGCCATCATGTTCGCCCGCAGGTCGAAGCAGCCGTTGCCCGGGCTGCCGAAAATTGCCCCAAGGGTTGCGGTGCTCAAGCCCCTTCACGGCGAATCGCCGTTCCTGCTTCAGAACGCGGTGAGCTTCCTTGAGTCGCGCTATCCGCGTTGCGAGTTTGTGTTCGGGGTGACCAATTACAGCGACAAGGCATGCGAAGTGCCCGTATCGCTGAAACCGCGCTATCAGTTTGCCAACGTCTCGCTGTCGGTGGGAGAAGCCCCCGACGCGTCGAATCGCAAGATCGCCAAGGTGCTCAAGATGATGGAGCGGGTGCCCAATGCGGAGATAGTGGTTTTAAGCGACGACGATATAGAGGTCGACCAAGACTATCTGCGAACCATCGTGGCGGAGCTTTGCGAGGACGACCGCACGGCCATAGTTACCTGCGCCTACCGGGCGCGGCCCGGCGTAACGGTTGGATCGTGGTTCGAGTCGATGTCGGTAAACACCGATTTCGCACCGATGGTGCTGCTGTCCGAGGCCTTCGAGCCGTTGCAACACGCCTTCGGGGCGACCATTGCGATCAAGCGAAAGGTGCTGGAAGAAATCGGCGGCTTCGCGATGATCAAGGAGATGATGGCGGACGATTACTTCCTCGGCAAGCTGGTGAAGGAACGGGGTTATAACGTGAAGCTGTCGCGCAAAATCGTAACTATCAACGCCGACGAGGATGGGTTCGGCGAGTTCTTCAACCATCAAGTGCGTTGGGCACGAACCTACCGTAACGTGCGACCTCTCAGCGTGGGAACAATTTTGACCCACGGACCATTTTGGGCGCTGGCGCTGTTGCTTACGGGCGCCTTCAGCGCGGCCTCGATCGCGATGTGCCTGGCGCTTATCGGGGTGAGGATTGCGATGTCGGCGGTAGTGCTCTCAAAGGTGCTGAAACTCCCTGAGCTTTTATCGGACATCTGGATGGTGCCCATCAAGGATCTGGTCATGACGGGAGTCTGGTTTGCGAGCTTCGCGACCAACAGCGTTGAATGGCGGGGGCGAAGGTTCCGGGTCCGCCAGAACGGAACGATGGAAGAAGTCGAAGCCTGATGGCGGTTTTTCTCGCCGTCGGAATCCTTTCAAGCGTTCTGTTCGCGCTGGGTCTTCTGATGATGAAGGCCCGCGCAACTGTGCTGCCGAGCGCGCATGGCTGGGGGACTGCCAGGGCGGTTGCCACCTGGATTCGGGATCCGGTTTGGATTGGCAGCATCGGGATTCAGGCGGTCGGATACGCCCTCTATATCGCAGCGTTGGCGCATGTGCCGGTATCGCTGATGGCGACGGTGATGCAGGGCGGAATCGGCGCTTTTGTACTACTGGCGGTGTTGTTTTTGGGCGAGCGGGCAAGCGTACTCGAATGGACCGGCCTGGCTGGAATGGCCGCGGCGATGACGATGCTTGGTCTTTCGCTCGGTACGGCGGAGACCTCGCATCCGCCGCCCGCGGCGACGATCGTCGTGTTCTCGATGGTGTCGGTGGCGGTGGCAATCGGTTCGCTGGCGGTCAAACCACTGCGGGCCAACGGAATCGGCCTGGCTGTCGCATCGGGGATCTGCTCGGGACTGGGGGACCTTTACCCCAAGGCGATTACCGATGATCTGTTCGGTGAGGCGCCGCGCGCTATCGCATTGGTGGTGATCAGCGATCCGTATGTTTATCTGACGATGATCACGAACATCGCCGGGCTGATTCTGTTGCAGAACGCGTTTAACCGTGCGCGCGGCTTGATTGCGACGCCGTTATCGTCGGCGCTGTCCAACCTGATTCCGATAGTCGGCGGGATGGTGGCCTTTGGAGAGCGACTGCCGGCGGTCCCGATGCTGGCCGGGTTGCGGGTTGCCGCGTTCGTGCTGACCATCGTGGCCGGTTTGATGCTTGCGACCGATCGTACGCTGCAGCCGAGTCCTCAGCTATAAGATAGCCGGGCCGGAGGGTCGCCCCGGCGCCGCGCTTCGCGACCACACGGCGGCCGGAACGGGCCTTTGTGCAACCGCTGCGGCGAAAAATGACCTGAACCATATTCATGTGTATTCGTCTTGATCAATGCAACGTTTTACGCGCCGCAGCCGCGAGCGTAGGATCGGGTCAGACTCAAGAGGCTTGAAGAGCTATGGCGCTGGAAAGAGACAAGCATACCGCCGAGCGCACGTTGCTTACGCTGGGCGAAACCGAACTCACGGAGCTTTACCGGCGGATGACCCTGATCCGTCGATTTGAAGATAAAGTCGCTGAAATGTACACCCGTGGCAAGATCACCGGATTTTGCCATTTGTACGCGGGCGAGGAGGCGATCGCCGTTGGCGCGATCTACGCTATCCACGACAGGGACTACGTGATTTCGACCTACCGCGAACACGGCCATTGCCTAGCCAAAGGGGCATCGCCGCGCGCGGTGATGGCAGAGTTGTTCGGCAAAGAGACCGGCTTGTCGAAGGGCAGGGGAGGGTCGATGCATCTGTTCGACCCATCGCTGAGATTTATGGGCGGCTATGCGATTGTAGGCGGCGGATTGCCGCTGGCCGCGGGGCTCGGCCTTTCGATCGCATATAAAGAGGAGGCCGAGGTTGTGTTGTGCTTCTTCGGCGACGGAGCGCTGCCGCAGGGGTCATTCCATGAAACCCTGAACATGGCCTCACTGTGGAAGCTGCCGATCGTCTTTATCTGCGAAAATAACTTCTACGGCATGGGGACCATGGTCCAGAACGCAATCTGTCAGGAGGAGCTGTACCGCTTCGCGGAGCCGTACAAGATGCCCGGCGTTCGGGTCGATGGGATGGACGTGCTGGAAGTCTACGGAGCGACGATCGAGGCCGTGGCGCGAGCCCGCGAAGGTGACGGCCCCTCGTTGATCGAGGCGGTGACCTACCGCTTCCGCGGTCATTCGATGTCCGATCCGGGCGAGTACCGCTCCAAGCGCGAAGAGCGGATATGGCAGGAACGCGATCCGATCAAGCGGTTCCGGCGCAAGCTGGTGGGAGAGCGGAAAATCACCAGCGAGAAACTCGACGGGATCGACCAAGAAATGGCGGCGGTTGTGGATGAAGCGGTGAAATTTGCCGAAGAAAGTCCCGAGCCCGCGCTCGACACGCTCGAGCGCGACGTTTACGTCGAATAGGACGAGTTGCGATGGCGCAGATTACCTACCGGGAAGCGTTGAACCAAGCGTTGCGCGAGGAACTCGATCGCGACGAACGCGTGTTTGTAATGGGCGAAGAGGTCGGCTATTTCGGCGGTGCGTTCAAAGTGACCGACGGCCTTCTGGCGGTATACGGCGAGAAGCGGATCCGCGACACGCCCATTTCGGAATTAGGGATCACGGGCGCCGGAGTAGGCGCCGCGATGGGCGGGCTGCGCCCGGTCGTCGAGCTGATGACGATCAACTTCGGTCTGCTCGCCATCGACCAAATCGTCAATCACGCGGCGAAGATCCACTACATGTTCGGCGGACAATGCAAAGTGCCGCTGGTCATCCGTGCTCCACAGGGCGGGGGCCATCAGCTGGGCGCGCAGCATAGCCAGAGCCTGGAAGCCTATTTTGTGCACTGTCCGGGACTCCGGGTCGCGATTCCCGCAACCCCCGCCGACGCCAAGGGTCTGCTCAAGAGTGCGATTCGGCACGAGGATCCGGTGATCTTCCTCGAGCATGAAAGTCTGTACGGGAAAAAAGGCGAAGTGCCCGAGGGCGAGTTGCTGGTGCCGTTTGGGCAGGCCAACGTCGCTCGCCGAGGCAAGGACGTGACGATAATCAGCTACTCGAAGTGCGTGTATGATGCACTCTCCGCCGCC
>DASXNP010000411.1:0-5112 GCA_036494985.1 Binataceae bacterium (SeqCode) | reverse complement strand
GCGCGCGCGGCTTGCTCGGCTCTGACGTGGAACTGGCATCGGTGAACTCGAGTATTCGCGACCAAATTGCTCGAGCCGATGCCGTCGTCAATCTGGCGGGCGAGCCGCTGTTCGCGGGTCGATGGACGGCCAGCCGCAAGCGCGCGATTGGCGAAAGCCGGCTCAACCTAACTCGTGAGATCGCAAGCGCAATTGCCGGGTCTTCTTCGCGTCCTGCCCTGCTCATCTCCGCAAGCGCGGTCGGCTACTACGGCGATCGGAGCGACGAGATAGTCGAGGATAACGTCCCGGCTGGAAACGATTTTCTGGCCAAGCTGTGCCGCGACTGGGAAGCCTGCGCACTCGAAGTTCAGAAGTATGGGGTAAGGGTGTTTATACCTCGAATTGGAATAGTCCTGGGGGCAGGCGAAGGCGCGTTGCCGAAAATGCTCCTTCCGTTCCGATTCGGCGTGGGCGGACCGCTCGGATCAGGCCGTCAATACCTTGCTTGGATTCATATCGATGATTTGGTCGGGGTAATCGTGGCAGCGATCGAGAACGAGCACATGAATGGGCCGTTGATCGCTGCAGCGCCGAATCCTGTAACTAACCGTGAGCTGGCCAGAGCGATCGGTGCCGTACTGCACCGGCCCAGTGTGATGCCGATTCCTGGCCTTGCACTGCGGGTCCTTTTGGGTGAAGCGGCGGCGATGCTGCTAACCGGGCAGCGGGTTCGTCCGCGCCGCCTGGAGCAACTTGGATTCGCCTGGCATTATCCGAAGATTGAAACCGCGCTCGCGGACATCTTGAAGGACCACGACCCTCAAATTCAGCGCTTGGGCGAGTCCGCGCCCAAGCCCTTTACGGGGTCCAATTCGAAGTATTTGGCCAGTCATCGGCCGCGCTTCCTCCTGTCTGACAAGACCAGGGTGGAGGCGCCCATCGAGGAAGTTTTCCAATTTTTTTCCAAGCCTCAGAATCTGGGTCTGATGACACCGACGTCTTTGCGGTTTCGGATTCTGGGCGCAATGCCTGATCAAATCTGCCGCGGCCTGCTAATTGAGTATGCGATCCAGCTAGGACCGCTTCCGCTTCGCTGGCGGACGCGCATCGAGGAGTGGCAACCGCCGCTCTTGTTTGCCGACTCGCAGGAATCGGGACCGTATAAATGCTGGTGGCACGAGCATCATTTCCAGGCAGACGGAAACTGCACGATCATGGAAGATCGCGTTTACTACGCCCTTCCGGTGGGTGCTGCGGAGGCAGTTACCAATTCGTGGTTGGTAGCTCCCGCGCTGCGCAAAATCTTCGCTTATAGAAGCCAGGCGATGCGGCTGCGCTTTGCTGGTATAGGGAGTTCGCGCGGCGCCTAACGCTCGTACGCCGATACGGGAGATGCGGGTACATACCTCGTAGAGGCCTGCCTTGGTGCCTTCGGCGCCCTTAGCAGGGGATAGTGGGTAGTTTGACCTAAGCCGACGAATTTTGCCCCAGATCGTTTAGAAACCCTCGTTCGATCTTTGCGGTGAGTATCGAGTCGGCACGGCAAACGGCGAGAAGGTTGCCCTCGAAGATCAGCTTAAAGAGGCTTCCTCCGAAAGGAACCAATCCGTTTAGCGCGGAGGAGTCGCCGTTGCGGATACGGCGCGCGACCTCAGCCGACGCGTGAACTTCGGGAACAGAGATGAGCGACTCGCGCAGGCCGATGAGCGCCGGGGTTCCCGCCGTTAGCGCCTCGAGGGCGCGATCGAGCGAGATCGCGTCGGCGAGCTCAAAGCCGGAACTGCGGGTGCGGCACAGCTCGGCGAGATGGGCGGCGGTGCCGAGCGCTGCGCCCACGTCGCGGGCGAGAGATCTGACATAGGTGCCGGGGGAGCATACGACGCTGAACCGCAGGAGGTCCGCAGAAGCGATTTCGAGATCGAAGCGCTTGATTTCCACCCGGCGCGCAGACGGCGGCGCGACCTCCTGGCCCCGGCGCGCCATTTTGTAAAGCGCAACGCCCTTGCGTTTGATGGCAGAGAAGACCGGCGGCGTCTGCTCGACGGTGCCGCTGAACCTGCAACGCAGTGAACTTAGATCGATCGACTCGGGCGGAGGAAGTGGCGCAGTTCTTGTGATTGTACCGGTTAGATCGAGCGTGTCGGTTTCTGAACCGAGCCGAATCGCGCCCCGGTATTCCTTGTCGCCTGCTTCGAGAAAGGTCGCAAGCTTGGTGGCTTCGCCGATCAGAATCGGTAGCAAGCCGGTAGCAAAGGGATCAAGCGTACCGAGATGGCCAACGCGCGAGCGCTTGAGGCGCGACTTGATACGGCGAACGGTCTCGGCCGAAGTGATCCCAGCCGGTTTGTCGATCAGCAGGATCCCATCCATGGAGGGAGGAGAGCTTAGCCGATCTTAGGCGGCGCGGTAAGCCCGCGCCACCGGTCTCGCGGAAGTGGCGGTGAACGCGGAGAGCAGCGATCAGTCGCCGCGGGGGCGAGAGACCCGCAAGAGCTGATCGATGCGGGCGGCGCGCTCTAGACCAGGGTCGAATTGATAATCGAGCTCGGGCGTATAGCGCAAGGCCAATTCGTCGCCTAGGCGTTTGCGGATGAAGCCCTGTGCGCTGCGAAAGCCTGCGATTGCATCGCCGGAACGGGCGCTGCCTTCGAGCAACGAAAAGAATACCCGCGCGTGGCGGAGGTCGTCGGTCATCGCAACCGAGGTCAGGGTGACGCCGCGAAGGCGGGGGTCACGAAGCTCGCGCAGCAACAATTCAGAAAGAATCCGCAGCGCCCTTTCAGCCACCCGTTCGGCACGCCGTGCTTCTGAAGCCATTACCCGATGCTACCGCGATAGGGCCGAGCGCAAAATGGCGCCGTGGTGACCATCCGCCCCAATTCTTTCGCGCTCCGCGCCAGGCGCGGCTAGCAATTGATCAGTTCTAGGTGTTCTTCGCCGAGCGGCGCGAGCCCGAGCGATTCGATGTAGTTGACAACTTGGCGCAGCGCGGAATCGACGAAGGGGCGATCGTTGCCAACCTGGCAGATCCCGAGCTCGGCGCGTTGCCATATGTCGTTGTGGTCGGTTTCGGCGATGGACACGTTGAACTTGTTTTGCACCCTGCTCTTGATCGCCCGCAGGACCTGCCGTTTGCCCTTGAGGGAGTGGTTGCCAGGCAACAACAGGGTGAGGCGCAGGATTCCTACGACCATGCCTTTCGTAGCGTAAAAGCCGCCGGACGCAGGCCGCTTGCGCGCCGCCGCCCCCTACACGGCGGCTTGCCCGACGCGAGCCGCCGGCGCCGTCGGCGCGGAGAGCTTGCGCAGCACCGCTTCCATCTCGAAGGTTTCGATCACGTCGTCGGGCTTGACGTCGTTGAAATTCTCCAGCCCGATACCACACTCATAGCCGGAAGCCACTTCGCGCGCGTCGTCCTTAAAGCGGCGCAGCGAGCCGATCTTGCCTTCCCAAGCGACGCGCCCGTCGCGGACGAGCCGCGCACGGGCCGAGCGCGTGATCTTGCCGTCCACGACCATCGAGCCGGCGATTGTGGCGCCCGGGATGGTGAAAGTCTGGCGAACTTCAGCGCGTCCGAGCGTTCGCTCGCGATAGGTCGGGGCAAGCAGGCCTTCCATCGCTTCGCGCATGTCGTTGATCGCGTCGTAGATGATCGTATACAGGCGGATTTCGACACCTTCCTTTTCAGCCAGCGCATTCGCCTTCGGATCGGCGCGGACGTTGAACCCGATTACGATTCCGCGCGACGCCGCGGCCAGCGTCACGTCGGTTTCGGAAACCGCGCCGGCCGAGGAATGCAATATCTCGAGCTTCACTTCGTCGGTGGAAAGGCGCCGGAGTGCATCGGAGAGCGCTTCGACCGAACCCTGTACGTCGCCCTTGATGATGACCTTGAGCTCCTTGACCTCGCCCGCTTTCATGCGCTGGCTCAGGTCCTCGAGCGAGACGCGGCTGCTCTTGGTCAATTCGCCTTCGCGCTGTTTGGAAGCGCGGAACTCGGCAACTTGGCGGGCCTTGGATTCCTCGTTGACGGCGAGGAACGAGGTTCCCGGCTCCGGAACTTCGGAAAGACCGAAAATTTCGACCGGAATCGCGGGACCCGCTTCGTCTAGCTTCTCGCCGAGATGATTGAGCATCGCGCGCACGCGGCCGTAGGCGATGCCGCAGACGAACGGATCGCCCTGATGGAGCGTGCCTTCTTGAATCAGCACGGTGGCGACGGGTCCGCGGCCGCGGTCGAGCTGCGATTCGATGACCACCCCGCGGGCGTTGCGTTGCGCGTTGGCCTTCAGCTCGAGAACCTCGGCCTGTAGCAAGATCATCTCGAGCAGTTTATCAATCCCTTCGCGGGTGCGAGCCGAAACCGGAACCACGATCGTATCACCGCCGTAGTCTTCGGAGATGAGGGAATGCTGGGTTAGCTGTTGCTTGACGCGTTCGACGTTGGCTTCGGGCCGGTCGATCTTGTTGATCGCGACCACGATCGGGACACCGGCTGCGCGCGCATGATTGAGTGCTTCGATGGTCTGCGGCATCACCCCTTCGTCCGCGCCCACCACCAAAATCACGATATCGGTGATTTTCGCGCCGCGCGCGCGCATCGCGGTAAAAGCCTCATGACCCGGCGTATCGACAAAGGTGATGGTGCGGCCTTTCACCTCGACGGTGTAGGCGCCGATATGCTGGGTGATCCCGCCGTACTCCTTGTCGGTGACGTTGGTGTGGCGAATCGCGTCGAGCAAAGAGGTTTTGCCATGATCGACATGGCCCATAACCGTGACGACCGGCGGGCGGGGGGTGGCTTCGCCGACGATCTCGCCCGCGTCCGAATCGATGGCTGACTCGACATCGAAGGTGACGTTCTCGACGTTGTAACCGAATTCGCCGGCGATGAGGGTGGCGGTGTCGACGTCGAGCATCTGGTTCATGGTGGACATCACGCCCATGTCCATCAGCTTCTTGATAACGTCGCCCGCCTTGACGCCCATATTGCGCGCGAGGTCGCCGACCGTAACGCCCTCCGAGATGCGGACCACGCGCTTGGACTGTTTCGGCGTTGTGATTTCGGTTTTCTTCTGTTCTTTGCCCGGGAGCGCGCGGCGCTTTTTCGGGAAGCGGCCACCGCGCATC
>DASXNP010000410.1:0-7936 GCA_036494985.1 Binataceae bacterium (SeqCode) | reverse complement strand
TCCCCCGCCACACTTAGCCGAGCGAAGCGAGCATGACCGACAGTGTGCCGATCATAGTATATGCGCCGGCTGGTTGCGGGCCGCGAAGAGCATCACGTTTAGCCGCCGGTCTGATCGGTCGATCGAGCTCTTGAGTTCGCCAATCGGTGTCGGTAGGTCTGCACTGACTTTTGTACCAGGCGCTTTCGAACGCGTGCAGGCGGCAGACCGGATCGGTGAAATATCGAGATGCGGAGCGAGGCGACCGGACGGAGAGAGGCCGCCACCCGCAAGTGCCCTAGAGCTCGGCCGAGGGGCGCGAAGCCAGCGAAGAGCTCACCAGCGCGCGATTGCCGCTGACCGCAGCCGCGAGGGCTTCGCGTTCGCGGGCATTGGGCCACATTACTACGACGGTGCCGAGCGCCATCGTAAGCCCACCGACCCACAGCCACGAGACCATCGGAGTGAGAAAGACCTCGAAGGTCGCGGTCGCGGTTTTTTCATCATATCCGGCCAGCACGACGTACAAATCGGCGAGCAGAGTGGAGCGGATTGCGACCTTGGTGGCCGGCTGTTCGGGGCGTTTGTAGAACAGACGCGCGGGCTCGATCGTATCGATCAGCGCGCCGTTCTTCATTACGTCGAGACGGGCGCTGAGCGTTTCCAAATGCGGCGAATCAAGTGACAGGAGTCCCCGATAGAGCATCTGATAGGGACCAACCGCGAAACTCTGTCCCTGGTGGACGGATTGCTTCACCTCGGTGCGGAAGAAGGAGGAAGCGACCACGCCAACAAACGCGACCAGGACCCCGAGATGGATCAAATAACCGCCATAGCGGCGATTATTCTTAGCGACGAGATTTACAACCGCTCGCGGAGTCGATTCACCCACCATGTGACGCCGCGCCCCAACGCCGCGGCGCATCTCGACCATCACGGTGGTGAAAGCGAATGCAGCCAGCGACAGCGCGCACAGCACGTACCATTGATGGATGCCGAGGATAGCCGCAGTCAGACCGCAAAACACGCCTGCCGAGGCGGGCATTGTGAACGACTGAGCCAGGTTGCGGCGGGTGGCGCGGCGCCATGCGATCAGTGGGCCGACACCCATCAGGAAGACCAGCATCAGGGCGAGTGGACCGTTGACCTTGTCGAAGAAGGGCGGGCCGACCGTGATCTTCACGCCGCGAAAGGCTTCGGAGAGGACCGGGAAAATTGTTCCCCAAAAAACCGCGAAGGCAATCCCGACCAGGACCAAATTGTTGAAAAGAAAGGCGGCCTCGCGGGAGAGGTACGATTCGAGTTCGGCCGGACTACGGAGGTCCCCTAAGCGATAGAGCAAAAGCGCGGTGTAGAAAACCACGACAATCGCCAGGAAGGCCATGAAATAGGGGCCGAGGCCGGATTGGGTGAACGAGTGAACCGACGAGATGACGCCGCTGCGTGTCAGGAACGTGCCGAAAATCGTAAGCGCGAAGGCGAGGCCAATCAGGACGAGGTTCCACACCTTCAGCATATCCTTGCGCTCCTGGATCATCACGGAATGGAGGTAAGCGGTCATCACCAGCCACGGCATAAAGGCGGCATTCTCAACCGGATCCCACGCCCAATAGCCTCCCCATCCGAGAACTTCGTAGGCCCATCGCGCGCCGAACATGTTGCCGAGGGTGAGGAAGAACCACGAGAAGATCGCCCATCGCCGAGTAGTCCGAATCCATGAATCATCAAGACGCCCGGTGATAAGTGCCGCCGCGGCGAAGCCGAAGGGGATGGTCGAAGAGACGTAACCGGAGTAGAGCGAAGGCGGATGGATGGCCATCCAGTAGTTCTGCAGCAGCGGATTGAGGTCAGCGCCCTCGAGCGGCGGGTTCGGGAGAATCTCAAATGGGCGCGTAACGAAGTTGAGCATTAGGAGGAAGAACACCGCGACGCCAGCCATCACGGCTAGCGCATAAGGGGCGGTTTCGGGATTGCGTCTGCGATTTTGAAATGCCGCGATAGAAACAAAGGTACTAAGCAGAAGCGTCCACCACAGCAGAGAGCCCTGCTGGCCGCCCCAGAGGGCCGTGAACTTGTAAATCGCCGGCAGGGTGGTGCTGGAATAGTGCGCGACGTATTCGAGCGAGAAGTCGGACTGGAAGAGCGCCGACCACATCGCGATCGCCGCGAGTACGACCATCGCATTGAGCGCCCATAGCGAATGCCGGGCACTTGCCAGAATCGGGCTTGACCCACGACGCGCGCCGACCAGGTTGGCAGCAATCGAATAGAGTGCGAGCAGCAGGGCCAGGGCGAGAGCGAGAGTTCCTATGAACGCCATTCTTTAGAACTGTCCCGCCGACCAAGTGCTAGTTTGCTTGCTTCGCCGAGTACTTGGAAGGGCAACTGGTCAGAACCTGCGAGGCGGCGATGGCGTTTGGACCAGACCACCGGCCTTCGACGATCACGTCGCGGCCGGGCGCGAACATGTCGGGCTTGGGTTGTCCAATACAGACAACGGTGATGACCGGGTCCGAAGCACCGGCGACGCGCTCAATTGGGGGATGATTAGAGTCTGGAATCGAACCGATCGAAAAAGACAGCGTCAGGGTTGCGGGATCCCACGATACCGCGTCGGGTCGGACGCGGCCAGCGATTCGTAAGGATTGGGCGCCGAGTTCGGATTGGCGAGCCGCCGCCTCGGGCACAGTCAGGTAGTATTCGGCGGTGTTACGAATCGAGGTAACGATCAGGTAAGCGATGACGCCCACGATGAGCGCCCCGCCGATGAGAAATCGCGGTTTAATACGCATCGCCGGGATAAGATCGCATCCGACGGCTATGTACGCAAGTTCGGGAGTGTTGGGGATCGCAGAATCCGGGATCCATAGCCGGTCTTCGATTTTGCGCGGTTGGGAGGATCAGGCGCGTGGCGAGGCGGCGCGATCAGCCGCTGGCACGGTTCGCGGTCGGCAACGAGCGCGGTCCCTGCACCACGCCGCGCTTGGAGGAAGCGATGAAATCAAGCATTTCGTGGACTTCGGGGACCAGCGGTCCGGTCGCGATCAATTCGTCGAGCGCCAGGTTCAGGTTGCGGGCGCGGCCGAAGAGGATCACAAAGGCGCGCCGGATGGCGCGAACCGTCTCGGCACTGAAGCCGGCGCGTCGCAATCCCACGACGTTAACGCCCCGCAGCAGATGGAGCCCATCAGCGATGCAAAAGGGCGGAATGTCGCGGCTGGTGCGGCTTAGCCCCCGCATCATCGCAAGGCGTCCGACGCGACAGAACTGATGGATAACACAATTGCCCGAGATGATGGCGGCGTTGCCAATCTGGACCCAGCCGCCGAGCAAAGCGCCGTTGACGAGAACCACGCGGTCCCCGATTTGGCAGTCGTGAGCGACGTGGCTGTTGACCATGAAAAGGTTGTCGGAGCCGATGATCGTCGCGTCCCCGTGCTCGCTGCCTCGATGGACGGTTACACCCTCGCGGAATCCATTGCGGTGGCCGATGCAAACGCGCCGGACCCCGCCCGTGTATGAAACATCCTGGGGAGCGCCGCCGATGACTGAATTCGGGTGAAAAACATTGCCCCGCCCGATCTCCGCATGGCCGAGAATCGTGACGTGGCTCAACAGTGTCGTCCCGGCACCGATGTGAATCGCACCATCGAGGTAGCAGAACGGACCGACTTCGACGTCCTGAGCGAGTTGGACATCGGCACCTACGACCGCGGTGCGATGGATTCGTGCAGAGGACATCAACCAGTCGCGGGTGCGAAGACCACCGCGTCAGTGGATGATCTTGCGCTGTGGAGCGTTCGGGATTGGGAGATCGTCGTCGGGATGGACGTTGGCATCTTCCTCGAGGGGTTTACCGGCGATTCGATAGCTCTCACCGGCCCATGTCCCTAGGTCGATGTCGCGGCAGCGCTCGGAGCAGAAAGGTCGAAAACGATTTTTTTTGGAGGGATCGGCTGGCCGTTTGCAGATCGGGCATTGCATCGATATTCAAACGTCTTGGTCGATCGTGGCCTCACGTGGTGCGCGTATCAAGAGGTGCAACAGTTTCTGTTCAGAGGGTTTGATAACCGTCCCCGGTGGTGACCGGACCATAGACAACCAGACCGTCAACGATGAGCGACCCGTGGACGACCAGCGTACCGTCGACCGTCAAGGGTCCGTCGATCGTTTTGGCGTGGCCCGTGCCCGGAGCCGGAGCTTTCTTCGAGTCTTCGGTGAGTTTGCCGTGAATCGTCTCGGTGCCGAACTTGACGCCGATGAAATTAGCGACAAAGACAGGCCCATGAACGGTGAGCAATCCGCGCACGATGAGGGAACCGTCGGTCTCATAGGCGGGCTTGCCCTGGGCCGAATTCGGCGCAGACGAAGGGGTCTCAGACTGACCCTCGGTGTGCGAGGGACCCACGCCGAGGCCGATAACAATCAGGGCAACGGCGGCGTTCAAAAGGGCGCGGCGCGGCGATCGGCAGGCATTCACTGCGGGGACATCAGCTCACCCTTCTTGCCGACGTGGACACAGTCGACATCGGTCCGGGCGAAATCAGGATTACACAGCGGTTTATCGACGGCGGGACAACGGAAGAGACCCGCATCGAGCTCCTGGCACTTGTTTAGATCGAAGTTGGCGACGGCAATCGCCTGCTTAGGAGTTTCCTGTGGCAGAGGCGTCGTCGAGCATCCAGCCAGAGCGAGCGCTCCTCCTAGCACAGAGGTTGCGACAATCGTAGCGATTCGGCGGCTCGGGTTTGATGATTCGGAGTAGGAGCGCATCGATTGTCCCTTCCGCGCGGCCGCGCGTATTACGTTGCGGCAATCTATAAGGGGAACGAGTCCACAACAATAGGCAACAACCTAGAGAAGTTTAGCCGAGCGGTGCAACCGGTCTAGCTGGACTCGGCGAAGCGTTGAATTCGCCGAGTTCGGGTGAAATGCCCCCCACTGATAAATGGGCACCGGAGCCTTGTGCTTCGCTCCGGGAATGACTCATCGCCTGATCAGATTCAAAATGCTCGCCCCGAGGCGGCGCCCTGACGCAAAAGCGCGCGCAGCGCACCGATCGCCTCTTGAAGCTGGACCGCGGAGAATCATTGTCAGCCTGCGCGGGCAGCAAAGAGACTGAGCTAGGCGCAAGGGCCAGGCAGACGTTACAAATCTAAAGAGAATCGCGATCTAGGTTGAGTAAATTCGAATTACTTTGCTTTCGCCGCGAAATAGGCCCTCAAAGGATTCCAGTAGTAGTCCCTCCATCCGGTGCGATAGTTCGGCGCCTGTGAAGTCGGCACTTGCGATTGGATCATCTTGAGGCGCGTGCCTTTTTTGATCGGTTCGAAGGTGAATTCTATCACCGACGGCGGGTAGTCTGCCGGCCATTCCGTGGTGGTCCATTCGGCGGCGATTTTTCTGCCCGGAATCAGAGCCAAATATCTGCCCGAAATGTAGCCGTCCCATGCCGTGAAGCGGCCACCGATTCGGCGGACCGAGGTCGCTGTGACACCAGTAAAGGCCGCATGTTTCCTGGCGTTGACCAGAGCATCGTAAACCTCGACCGGCGTAGCTGGTATGACCGCGACCTGGGTGATAGTGGTCGTGTGCTTGCCGGCAGGCACGCTGGGATGAGCGCGTTTTGATTTCGATGGCGGGACCTTCGATGGCATCGCGCATCTATATCGCGCTGGCACGCCCGCGTGCCAGCGCCGATCGGAACCGGTCGTTAGAGAGGCGTAAGCGTACTAGGATGCGCGATGGTGGAAGGAATCTACCGCGCCGCGGCGGCTGGCGTATTGGCGATTCACCTGATGTGGATCGCTTGGGTGATAGTGGGCGCCCGGTTCACGCGCAACCGACCGGGACTTAAGTGGTTTCATATCGGATCGCTGTTGTACGGAATTGCGGTAGAGACGATTAGGTTTCCATGCCCGCTGACGACGGCAGAGCGATGGTTGATGGTGAGGGGCGGAATCGAGCCGTATGACGAACCGTTTTTGGTTCACTATCTGCGCATGCTCGTGTATCCGACAATCTCGCCGTTGATTCTGATATGGGGCGGCGTTGCGGTTTGCGTGTTCAATCTCGCAATCTACGCGAACCGCTTGCGATTCGAAGCCCAGAGCTAGTTGGGTCGCTTCCGCAGGCTTCTTCCCCAAAGGCTGCCACGGGTAAAGGACTGTGGGTTTGGGCATCGGCCTCTTTGCCGCTGCTTTGTGGGGTAAGGTTGAAAGACTAAAGCGCAGCTGTGGCCGTGGTCAGCGTCCCAGTAACCGGAACCCGGTCGCCACACCATATGGGTGGCGGTTGCAAAAGGCGCGCGAAGCACTTCCACCACCCTGCGACGGTACGAAATGTGCGGGAGCCCTGGCGTCTTCGCGTGATGGCGGAATATTCGAGGTGCCTCACCCGCCTTCGCTTGAGCGCGCTCCACGTGACCGAAACGCCTAAGTTGCCAGTGTGGAGTCCGCGGGAACTGGCTCCTGCCGGCCTTGCGGGGTCATCGTTTGGTCTCATCGAGAGTCTCTGGTCGTTGCGGGTTTCAACCTACGCCATCTGGAAAAGGCTAAAGGTTTGGAATACCCACTAGCGCCAGAGCAAGAGGAGCGACGATGGAAAAGAGCCAGCAACGCATATTGACCACCCATGTGGGGAGTCTGCCGCGCAACGCGCGGCTTAGCGAGCTGCTGATCGCACAGGAGCAGCACGAGAAATTCGACGCCGGCGAGTTAGAGCGCGAGACCGAAGCAGCCGTGGAACACGTCGTAGAGATGCAGTTGGAGGCAGGAATCGACATCGGGAATGACGGCGAGCAGCCGCGCGTCGGATTTCAGACCTACGTGCCGCAGCGGATGAAGGGGTTTGGCGGCGAGAGTCACCGTAAGCGGATGACCGACCTTTCGGAATTTCCCGATTTCGCGCGACTCATGGCAGGGCGAATGGCAATGACGAGAGGAGCGAAAATGACCGATTTACCCGCCGCGATCGCGGAAGTCGTCTACCAGGACCTCAGTCCCGCGCGCAAGGAATGCGCGTTGTTCGACAAGGTGACGCGTAAAGCCTCAAAGAAGTTTACCGATCGATTCATGACGGCGGCGACCCCGGGCATAATCAGTACGACAATGCTCAATTCGTTCTACGACACACATGAGCGATACGTGATGGCGCTGGCCGAGCAGATGCGGCACGAGTACGAGTACATCATCTCGCAGGGCCTGATTCTGCAACTCGATGCGCCGGACCTGGCGATGGAACGCAGCTGGCATTTTCAGGAGATGTCGCTGGTGGAGTTTCTACGGGTGGTGGAGATGCATGTCACGGCGATAAACCACGCGATCAGGAACATCGCGCGCGATCGGGTGCGGTTGCATATCTGCTGGGGCAACTATGACGGGCCGCATGTGCACGACGTCCCGCTCGAATCAATCGCGCCGATCGTGTTTCAGGCCAAGGTCGGCGGGATCGCGATCGAAATGGCGAACCCGCGCCATCAGCACGAGTACAAGGTCTTTCGGAGACATCGACTGCCCGAGGAGATGATCGTGATACCCGGGGTGATCGATTCGACGAACAATTATGTAGAGCATCCGGAGACCGTCGCGGATCGGATTTGCGCGGTGGCGGAAGCGATCGGCGACCGGACGCGCGTTATCGCGGGCTGCGATTGCGGATTCGCTACCTTCACCGGTTACGAGATGACGGCCGAGAGCGTGGTTTGGGCGAAGTTCAAGGCCCTGGCGCAAGGGGCAAGCATCGCGACCAGGCGACTGTGGGGCGTCTAGCGGGTCGAGCAACGCCGACTAACGCAAGGTCGAACGGGTGCTTCAGTTTTATCCACTCGTAGAGTGCCTTGGATCAACGGGGCGATTTGTCGATCGACTGAAGCTCGGTGCCGATCACGTAACCCAGCGTCGTGTCGTCGGGGCTGCCCACGACCGGGATCCCATTGACGAAAACCGTCGGCGTCGAC
>DASXNP010000409.1:0-15992 GCA_036494985.1 Binataceae bacterium (SeqCode) | reverse complement strand
GTCGGTCAACTGCAGCGAATCAATCACTCGCAAGATTTCGGCGAAGTTGCGGCCCGTGCTCGCAGGATAGGTGATCGTCAGCCTCACCTTCCTGTTCGGGTCGATCACGAAAACTGAGCGTACCGTAAGCGTATCATTGGCCTGGGATGAATCATGTCGTAAAGCGAGGAAACCTTGCGGTCGCCGTCGGCAAGAAGCGGGAAGTTCAGCTTTGCGTTCTGAGTCTCCTCGATATCCTTGGCCCATCCATGATGGGAAACGGCATCATCGACCGACAACCCGATAACCTTGACGTTGCGCTTATCGAACTCGCCCTTTAGCTTGGCGACGCGCCCCCAGTTCAGTGGTGCAAACTGGCGTGTAATCCTTTGGATGAGAAAACAGGACGCCCCATTTATATTGCCGAGCCACTGATGAAAATGAATCGGTCCTTCAGTGGAGTCCCGTGTGAAATCAGGTGCGATATCGCCTAGGCGGACAGACATTTTTTAAACCTCCGACCTTGAATGGCGCGCCTTTTCAAGTGCGGCGCTTTATCAAAATGAGCTAAATTTTGCTTCTTTCGATCATCAAATAATAGATGATTTAGATGACCTTCTAACTCACATGCTCTACGTGAGCCTCGGCGTCAATCACGTATTGGACTATCAGCGCTTTTCGCACGCCCGAAGGGCTGGCCCGGCACTCAACGCGTAGGGTTCTGGTCGGTTCGCTCGGCTACCTTTACTCGGCGCCTCCGATCACGCACGTGGGTGAAGTGAAGGGAGCGGTCGTTGTCGACATCTGTCCCGCCTTAACTTGTCGGATCGCTCAAAGACATTGATAACGCTCTCTTGGCATAAGAGTGCGATGGGGTCGCGAACCGAAGCCGTCATGCCTGATGACGACCGGGAAACCACGCTCAAGAAATTACCGCTGCACACCGGCGAGCTCACCGAACTAGTCAGGACGTGCCGAACAGTAGATCGCTCGAAGCGTCGCTTTTTAGGCTCTAGAGCGCAGACGTCGAGTCCACACTGGCCATTTCATCGTCAAACCTCAACCATAGCTAAACTCCGATTTCAAAGAGGGCTCGAGACCGCGCGCGCGGCCCTCAGCCGCCCTCGCGCGAACTGAAACCCTTGCGCGGCTTGGGCGGAATATTCAGGACGTCGCGAGTTAGAAATTCGCACAGATATTCCATCAGGTCGCGCATCGATACGACGGTCGGACCCCCGATTTCGTCGAGCAGCGGGATATGCCGGAATCCTTCGACGACCATCTTATGGAGTGCGAACGCTACGCTGGCATCGGCGGGAAGCGTCTCCGGGTCTGGTGTCATGTACACACTGATCGGAGTCGCTTCGAGGTCGATCGGATTGCCGGCGATCTTGAGCAGGATGTCGCGCTCAGTGAAGATGCCCTTGAGTTTGAGATCGCGCGCGATCAGCACGCAGCCACGCCCTTCCGCCCGCATTCGTCGCAGGGCATCGGCAATGCTGGCGTCCGGCGGGAGGATTATCGGCGGCTTGCACAGCGGTCCCAGCGGATCATCGAGGCTCGATTCGAGGTCTCCGCCCGGATGCTCTTCGTTGCTGATCCGATCGATTTCGTCTTCTTCAAGCGCCATCGTTTTAACCCCTTTTAAGGCGGCTAGGATGCGGCCGTTGTGGAATGCTGTTCGCGTCTTAGCAAAGAGCAACTGCCGATTAGCCGAGAATAACTACGCCGCACAACTCGCATCAAGTCCCGCGCCAGCCCGCAGTCGTCAAACGGGCGCGCCGGGCGCCAGAGTTACTATGAGAGGTATTATGAATTGACCCGGCCGAAATCGGGCTTGCGTTTCTCCATAAAGGCGGCAACGTACTCTTTGTGCTCCGGTGATGAGTAGCAACGCGTGATCGCGAAGCCTTCGAATTGCATCGCCGATTCCATAGTGGAGTCGAGTCCCTGATAGAGCGCGCGCCTGGTCATCGCGATCGAGGTGGGCGAGCACTGCAGAATTTCATCGGCGATCTCGCGGGCTTTTGCGATAAGCTTGTCCGCTGCCGTCACGTAGCTGAGCACGCCCATGTTCAGCATCTCGGCCGCGGTGAATCGGCGTCCGGTCAGCAATATCTCGGCTGCCCGCGACACGCCGACCATCCGCGGCAGCAGATAGGTCGAGCCAAGCTCGCTGATCAGTCCCACCCGGGCGAAGATCGCGCCCATCGTCGCGCTCTCCGCAGCGATCCGGATATCCGTCAGCAGCGGAATCGTGAAACCTACTCCGACTGCAACTCCATTGAGCGCGGTGATCACGGGCTTCGACAGCCGCCGCATCAGCTCCGCAAACGGCGGGATCAATTCGCGATTCGCGCCACGCGTATCATGGCCGGTCTTCTCGAGACTTTTGATGTTATCGGCGAAGCCCGCGATGTCAGCGCCCGCGCAGAAGGCGCGGCCGCTACCGGTCAGGATGATCGCGCGCACCGCGGAGTCTTCGTTGGCGGATCGGAAGGCCGAGAACAGCTCCGCGCCCATGGTCGGCGTGTAAGCGTTGAGCTTCTCGGGGCGATTCAGTGTGATGGTCGCGACCTGGTTCGCCACCTCATAAAGGATCGTTTCGTATGCCATCTTTTAAACCTCTCTGTCGGGTCCCTTCGTCGTTCACATTGCGCTCCGTGCCGCCATGACCCGTTCGCGGCACCCGCAAGCCTGACGTCAGGCGCGCTTTTTCTTGTGCTTGCGCGCCGCCCTTATCCTCTCCTTAATTCGGCTCTCCCGCCGCTTCCGTCGCCGCTTGATTTCCTTTCTTCGTTCAGTTGCCATCGCGTAGCCAAGTCCTCCAGTTAGTGATTGGCCGAAGCGCCGATCGAACTCTTCACTGCAGCCCCGCTGGTGCCGTTCTCCGACGCTGCCGCCGGGTTGTTTGCCGGATCCATCTGAACCTTGCGCTCGACCTTGTCGCCGGCGTTGAGGTGAATTGGCCCCACGGTCGCATAGGAGAGACCGACCCCCGCCCGATTCTCCACGTACACATCGTAGTCGCCCGGATCCAGCTTGATACGGTGCTCCGGCGCCGGAACGCTCACCGCAACCTGCCGCTGGGTACCTGCCTTGTAAATCACGACGCGGGTCTCCTTGTCGATGGCGAGATTGGACAGCATCGGCTGCACCACCAGCTCCGCCGGAACGACTTCCGACAGCGTCAGCTCGGCGGCGCGCCCAGGCGGGAGCGCCACCGCGTGCCAATAATATCCCTGCGGCGGCGCATCGACTTTCACGTCCACCTCCTGCGGCGCAAGCAGCACCCCCCCATCGCCCGAGATGAACTCCGCGACCTTGGCGTGAGAATTTGTATCTGTAACGGTGACGCCGTAGCCGGGATCCTTGCCGTCGCGATTCTTTACGGCGACTTTCAGCACCGCTGCGGTCTCGATCAAAACCGTGCGGGTTCGTCCCGCTTCGATACGAAGGTCGTCCTTCACGATCTTGCCGCCTATTATTGGGAGCACGAATTTGTAACTGCCCGGCGGCAACGCAATCGTCGCACCCGGCGCGACTTCGGCAACCTGCTGACCGTTCAGCCCATACACGTCGCCGTTCGGCTTCGCGCCCGCACCGCCCGAGACCTCGAGCTTCAGCGAACCGGTTTGGGCCCCCATCACAGGCATAGCCCACAACGACCACAGAACCACAACCGCAAGGGTGCGCCTGAACACCCAGCTAATATAGGTTGCGGTATGCAGGAAGGGCCATATGCTAGATTGCATCTTTGAAATCTGCGCCGCCGCTCTGATGATCGTGGTTAGCGCTGGCGGCGGCTGGGCGCAAACACAACCGCCCAAATCGCTTCGCCCAGCCGCGATCGTGATCACGCCCCCATCGAGGCCGGTCCCCATTTTCACCGGCGATGATAGCCCCCACGCGATCTACGAGATCGCCTTGACCAACTATGACCGGCGCGTCCTGAAGATCGATCAACTCGCGCTTGCGGCGAAACCCGTTGAAGGCTGCGCCGGAGTCTCAATTTCCTACCAAGGCGAGGACCTGTCGGCGGTCTTTAGTAACGTCTCGGCTGATCGAAGCAAGCCGCAGCAACCGCTCCTGAAACCCGGCGCAAGCGCGACGCTGTTCCTGATGCAGGATTTTAGCGGGCTGCGATGCGCGCCGGCTACGGTTACCAACTCGATCGTCGTCGAAAGCGCCGACCACAGCGCCGCTCGGCAATTGATCAACGCGCCGGAAACAACTCTCGACCATTCGGCCCCGATCGTAGTTTCGGCGCCGATCCGCGGCGACAATTGGTGGAGTGGTAACGGCCCCTCGAATTTCTCGGACCATCGCCGCGCGGTGGTTGTAATCGACGGCGTCGCTCGGTTCGCGCAGCGCTATGCGGAAGACTGGATTATGCTCGATGGACGCGGCCACTCCTTCGGCGGAGACAAGTCGCGCAATCAGAGCTACCACTGCTACGGGCAGCCGGTCTTGGCCGTCGCCGACGGCACGATCGTCGAAGTCAGGGATGGGATCGTCGAAAACACCCCCGCCCCCGGATGGGATCCCCCGCTCCCTCCCGTCGTCCCGATCGATCTCGACACCGTCGCCGGCAATCACATCGTCGAAAATCTCGGCGGCGGCCGCTATGCGCTTTACGCGCACCTGATTCCGGGCAGCACGAAGCTCAGGCCCGGAGATAAAGTCGCGCGCGGCGCTCCGATCGGTAAGGTGGGCAACTCCGGCAATTCGACCGAGCCGCATCTGCATTTTCAAATAATGGACGGTCCCTCGCCACTCGGCTCCAGCGGCGTTCCGTTCGCCATCGACAGGTTCATCCGCTACTCCTACAACTTGAAATATCAGGCGAAGGACCATCCCTTCGCGATGACGATCGGATCGCGCACGGCGGTTAGCGGTCAGTCCGTCATGAATGGCGACCTCGGGAGCTACTGACCCAATTGAAACTGAACGCACGGCTCTTTGGCAAAAGCTACCGCTTCCGCTCGATCAAAGAGGTGCTCAGCCGAGCCAACGAATTGCGATCCGGCGACCTATTGGCGCGCCTCGGTGCGCGGTCCGAGCGCGAGCGGGTCGCGGCCAAAATGGTGTTGGCCGATCTTACCCTCAACGATTTGCGCAACAATCCCGTCGTGCCGTACGAACGCGACGAGGTCACCCGCGTCATCGACGACGGATTGGACCGCGCCGCCTTCGATAGAATCAAACATCGAAGCGTGGGCGAGCTGCGCGAATGGCTGCTCGATGGCGAATCCGACAACGCAGCGATTGCGGCAATCAGCCCGGGCCTGACCGGCGAGATGGCTGCAGCGGTCGCGAAACTCTGCACCAATCTCGACTTGATTACAATCGCGGCGAAAATCCGCGTGGTCACCAGGGCCCGCACCACAATTGGCCTGCGCGGTCGACTCTCCACCCGCCTCCAGCCAAATCATCCCAGCGACGACCCCGATGGAATCGCCGCGTCGTTATACGAGGGCCTCGCCTACGGAGCCGGCGACGCGTTGATCGGAATCAATCCCAACTTCGACGATCCCGACAATGTCCGCCGTCTGATCGATATGGTCACCGAGATAATCGCCAACCTTGAAGTCCCGGCGCAGAATTGCGTGCTCGGCCATGTGACGACGCAGCTGCGGGCGCTGCGGGCGAGTGCGCCCATCGACATCATGTTTCAGAGTCTCGCGGGCACCGAGAAGGGCAATGCGGGATTCGGAATCTCGGTGGCGATGCTCGACGAAGCTTATCGGGCGATTCGCGAGACCGGTGCGCTCAACGCGCCCAACCTATTGTACTTCGAGACCGGTCAGGGCTCGGAGCTTTCCGCCGATGCGCACCAGGGCGCGGATCAGGTCACCCTCGAGGCACGATGCTATGGGCTTGCCCGCCGCTATTCCCCGTTTCTGATCAACACCGTCGTTGGCTTCATCGGTCCGGAATATCTCCACGACGCCAAGCAGATCGCGCGCGCTGGACTCGAAGACCACCTGATGGGCAAGCTGATGGGCGTCCCCATCGGCGCCGACGCTTGCTACACCAATCATGCGGCCGCCGATCAAAATGACTGCGAGAGCCTCGCGGTCCTGATGGCGGCGGCGGGATGCAATTACTTCATGGCCGTCCCGATGGGCGACGACGTGATGCTCTCGTACCAATCCACGAGCTATCACGACGCAGCCGCGCTGCGCGAAGTGCTTAGTCTGCGGCCCGCCCCCGAGTTCGATGCCTGGTGCGAGCAGCGCGGAATTCTCAAGGACGGACGCCTTACGAAAATCGCGGGTGACCCCGCGCGAATCTTCGGCGCGCGCGGGTGATGGACACCGATCCGAAGCGCCGTTCGATTGACTTCGCGACCATGAACGCTCGCACGCCCGCTCGACTCGGAGTCGGCCACGCGGGTCCGCGCTATCGCACTGAGTCGATGCTCAAACTGCGTGCCGACCACGCCCGCGCCGTCGATGCGGTCGCAAACGAAGTCGCGCCGGGTTGGCCGAAGCGTCACCGTCTGATCGAGTTGCGCAGCTGTGCGCCGAGTCATGATATCTACCTCGACAAACCGGGGCTTGGCCGCCGCCTTACAACCCAGTCTTTAACTAAGCTTAGAAAGATCGTCGCAGCCGACCGTAAAAGTGCGCGCCGCGGTCGCACCGCCAAAGCGAAGCCCTCGCTGATGATTTGCATCGCCGACGGTTTGTCATCCGCCGCGGTCGAACGCAACGCGATCAACTTAATGCGCGCACTGCGGCTGCTGGTTACCCCCAAGTATCGGCTGCTTCCGATGTTCTTCATCCGCTACGGGCGCGTACGCATTCAGGATCAAATCGGCGCGATCGCGGGTGCCGACGTGGTTTGCCTGCTGATCGGCGAACGTCCAGGCCTGGCCACCGCCGAGAGCTTGAGCGCGTATGTGATCTACAAACCGCGGCTTAAGTCCCTCGAGCCAGATCGCACCGTGATCTCGAACATCCACCGCGACGGGCTTTCGCTTCCCGAGGCGGCCGCCAAGATTACCAGGCTGATCGATGACAGGGTCGCCAATCGCGCAAGCGGATCGAAGCTTGCCAAAGCGATCGAATCCGCGCCCGCGAATCCCGCTGCGCAGCGAACCTGAACCCCGCATTTGATGCGCACCGATTTGCAGAACCCACCCGCACAGGACTAAACAGAATCAGCTAGGCATGTCGGATCTCGAAACAGTGCTGGCCGCCAATCGCGCCTTCTACGACGCTTTTGAAACCCTCGAACTCGAGAAGATGGAAGCCGTGTGGCTGCAGGCGCCTCATATAGTCTGCATCCATCCCGGCTGGCGGCGGCTGTGCGGATGGGGCCCGATCATGAACAGCTTCGACGGGATCTTCGATTCCGCTTTCGAGATGAAATTCGAGATCCGCGACCCCGAAGTTATCGTTCGCGGCGACCTCGCGATAATCGTCACGCGCGAGATCCTGACCCAGCGCAACTATAACGGCAGCTCGAAATCGCAAGTGATGGCGACCAACATCTTCGAGCGGGTGGGCCTCAAATGGTTCATGGTGCTCCACCACGGGTCGCCTGTAGCATCCTCGATGGAAGACGACGAGCCTCCGATCCAGTAGTGCGTTCGGACCAGGCGAGCAGAGTTTTTGGGAAGGGTGTTGAACGGATCAATCGCGCTGCGGTCAATCGCCGCAGAAACGAGGCAGCAGAGGTGCTAGGTCCCCGACTTTGAAAACCGCGCTTACCAATTTAGCTCCAGACCTTTGGATCGCGACCAAACAGTTCACCAATGAGCTTGGCGTCGTCACTTCACGGATGACTGTCATTCGTCTGAAGGACCGACGCCTTCTCGTTCACTCGCCGGTACCCATCGAGCCAGATTTGAGCTTCGCGGTGGAAAAGCTGGGGCAGCCAGCAGCGTTGATCGCGCCTAATCTCTTTCATCACCAATTCATTTCCGAATGGAGATCTGCGTTCCCCGAGGCGAAGGCGTTTTGTGCGCCCGGCTTAGCGACGAAAAGAAACGATATCAAATTTGACGGAGTGCTCGAGAATGTCAGCGCTCCCGAGTGGAGCGGACAAGTCGACCAACTCTTAATCAAGGGTGTGCCACGTTATAGCGAGGTGGTCTTTTTTCATCGCCTAAGTCGCACATTGCTCGTCAGCGACGTGGTCTTCAACTACACATCCGCTCAGGCAGCTTCTGACCCGGGTGCCGCCGAGGGTCTGGGACCTCACAAACGAATAAGATCCGCGATTAGCGATCCGAACGCGCTTCGCGATTCGATAGAAAATGTCCTTCGATGGCCATTCGAACGCGTCATTGTGGCGCATGGCGAAATCGTCGAGTCCGAAGGCCATGCGCGCTTGCGCGAGGGATTCGCATTCCTTGAGCGCCGATGAGCCAAGCTTGAGGTTCTCCTCTGAAACGCTGTAGGAGAATTATCGCTACCACCTACTGAGCTACGCGCCTGCAAGAGAAGCCCAACGACTTCGCAGCCTACGGATACCGCGGCGACGCGGCTTCGTGCTCGCCAAATCTTTCGCCCACCGGCCCCCCGGTACAAATTGCCCATCAGCATCGACGCGACGCCGAGCGGCAAGGTTGTTCAGTCCTCATCACCATGAGAGAGCAGGTGACGCGATTTAGAGGCGGACAGTGGCGGCCATCCAAGCGCGATGAGAAAAGCACCGTTTTGATCGCGCCCGTATCGTGCTAACGATTCGGTCGGGAACATTAAGCGATGCTGCTGAAAGGGAAGAACGCCATCGTGACCGGATCGGCGCGCGGTATCGGGCGTGGAATCGCGCTGAAACTGGCGGCCGAAGGCGTCAATCTCGCGCTGGTGGATCTCGGCCAGCCGGGTGATCCCGCGCTGACCTACAATCTCGCCGCCCAGACCGATCTGATTCGAACCATAGAAGAGGTAAAGGGCCTCGGCGCTAAGGCGGTGCCGATTCTTGCCGACGTTACGTCGTCAGGCGATTGCACTCGCATGGCGGCCGAAGCGACCGCCGCGCTTGGCGGAATCGATATCCTGGTTAACAATGCTGGAATTATCGCGCTGGGTCTGGTCGTCGATTTCTCCGAAGAAGCATGGGATCGCGTGATGGCGGTCAATGCCAAGGGGCCGTTCCTCTGCGCAAAGGCTTGCATTCCCCATTTGCGCAAAAATCGCGAAGGCGCAATCGTGAACATCGCCTCGATCGCGGGCAAGACCGGCAAACCCGGCGCGGCGGCCTACTGCGCCAGCAAGTTTGCGGTGGTCGCGCTGACCCAGGCGCTCGCGGCCGAGCTCGGTTCGTCGAACATCCGCGTAAGCGCCGTCTGCCCCGGCTACCTCCGCACCGCGATGTTCAACGACGTGATCAACAAGGTGATGGTGACAGGATACGGCGTGACGGAAGATAAGGTTTTCGACGCCCACGTCGAGCGCGGCACATTTTTGCGGCGCGAGCAAACGCCCGAAGATATCGGCGAGGCCGTCGCCTATCTTTGCCGTGCGGAAAACGTAACCGGCATCACTCTGACCGTCGCCGGCGGCGCTGAACTTCACTAGCGGATAGGTCCCGCTTAAGATCCAATCGAATCGGAGGCTGCGCCTATGATCAAAGCCAAGTCGTTCAGCCATTGTGGCCTTAAAGTCACCGACGTCGAGCGCGCGACGCGCTTTTATGAAGAGGTTCTGAATCTCAAAAAGCTGCCGCGGCCGAATTTCCAGTTCGGTGGGGCATGGTATGGCGTCGGCGAAAATCAAATCCATCTGATTTCCAGCGATCAGAGCATGGGCAAGATCAATCCGCTCGGCCCCCATCTCGCGATCCAAGTCGAGGATTTCGAGGCCACCAAGGCGGATCTCAATAGTCGCGGTATCGAGTTTCTGGAAGCTCCACCGAACGCGGGTGGAAGCCAACTCTGGATTCTCGATCCCGACGGAAACACGATCGAGCTTCGCTCCGGAAAGTAACTCGGCGTCGCGGACGGCGAAGTGAAGGCGTTCGACTCCCAGATCCGGCCCGAGCTCTGGCAGCAGCCATCAGGACAATTCGACACGGGCCGAGCGAAACCGCCGAACACGGCCCGGCCAATTGAGTGAACGCACGAGATGAGCACTCATCCACCGCGGCCGGAGCCGCATCGGCGTTGACCGGCTAGCCGCTCTCGAGGGCGCGGCAGGCGTGCTCGAGCGGATCGATTTTACGCAAGCGGCGTGCGGGCGAATCGGGTGAGCTCGGGAACTCAGAGTCGCTTTGCCAAATGGCTTCTCTACTTGGGAGCCGAGCTACTGACAAGGCGCTCGCAACGATCTCGGCGGACTGAGATATCAAGCAATCATCGACCGACGATAGCCTGCCGGCGTTAAAAGCGGTCGACTCAAAACCCGCGCAATTCGGACGGCGGCGCTTATCAGTTGCCCGGCAGTTTCGGCGCCTCCGGCAGCCCACCGACGCTTGGCAAGTGCGATGTGAGCCCGCCGACCGTGCCGCTGGCCGCGCACGAGGTCAGGATGCTAGTGCCGTTCTGCGACATATAGCTCTTGAGCATGCCAGTCGCGCTGCCAATCGACAAGTTCATGCTGCTCGCAAAAGTCGATGCCGCGGTCGACAACACCTTCGGGTCGGTCAGGGCGGTCGCGCTAGCGGATGCCGCGTCTTTGTAGTTGCCCGCGATCGCGCTGCAGATCGCCTTGTTGGCAGCCGATTGCTGGGCGCCCGTGAGCTGCCCGGTCATCTGCTGAGCGCCCTGCATCAGCGAGCCCGCCGACTCCTGCCCAAAGGCGAGCGCCGAGACCATCGCCAACAGGGAACCGGCCAGGATTGCTAGTGGCCACTTTGAGACGGCTGCGTTCATCGGGGTTACACCTCCTCGCTTGCTGAGCCGGTTGCTCCGCCCCCGCACCGTGCGACTCGCTCGATTGCCGACCCGCAGCGGTGCACCCGGCACCCCAATCCAATGGCACACGATGGCTGGCCCCTTCAATCCGAGCGGATGAAGGTCGCTTTGGATTCAGACGAGTCCGTGAATCTTGGCAAACGGATCCCAATTCGGGTCGGTATGCCACTGATATTCCATGCCGACGGCCACCTTCTTCGCGCTCTCGCGTCCGGCCATTTGCGCGATAACCTCCAACGTCATGTCGATCCCCGCCGAGACTCCCGATGACGTCACGAACTTGCCGTCCAGCACCCATCGCGCTGCCGCAACCCATTTCACCGCTGGTGAGTATCCGGTGAGCTCTTTGTAAAAGAGCTTGTTGGTTGTCGCCCGCCTCCCGTCCAACAATCCTGCGCTCGCGTAGAGAATCGAGCCGCTACAAACCGAGGTTGCCAGGCGCGCTTGGCAGGAGCGCCGCCTTACGAACTCGAGCATGGCCGGATTGTTCATCTCACGGCGGGTTCCAAATCCGCCCGGAACCAACATGACGTCCAGATGGGGGCAGTTGGTGAATCCCACTTCCGCAACCGCCTGAGGCCCCTGGTTGCTCGACACCGGCCCGGCCTTCTCGGCCACCATCACGATCCTAAACAGCTCCGGCAGCATGCCATATGCCTCCAGCGGTCCGAACACATCGAGCAATTCGAACCCTTCAAACAGGACGGCCCCGACTGTTCTTCGCTGTTCAGAAGCTTCGGTCATTAGGATCATTGTACCAGTACAGATACAGGTTATCGTTGGTACAAAATCCTACGGCCGCCCGCTGGCAAATGCAAGCGGCAAAATCCCCGCGCGGAGGCGCCCGGGCGATCCACCCGGCGCATTAGAAGACTAGATTCCTGCAATTGAGCGCGCGTATGCAGCCGGCGTTTTGAAATCGTACTCGCGATAGGCTTGCAGCTTCTCGGCCTCAAACCCACCCTCGGCATGCACCGCCAGCACTTCCTGGTATCCGCCAAAATCCGAGGCCGTTAGATCGCCAATCAGGTTAATCAGGCGCAGCCGCTGCTCCGCACCAAATCCCTTCCTGCCGCCGAGGTACTTCAGCACGTATTCGCGCGTCGCCTCGCTCGTGAGATCCTCGCCCGCGGGCCCGGTCACGAGCAGACCGCCTGCGAGGTCCTGAACAATCTGTACGGCTTGATGATAGTTGTGCGCAAAGTGATATTTCGCCACGTTTGTTATCAGGGTATTCGGCACCGCAATTCCTTGCTCGACCGTGCAGGTTGCCGCGGCGTGCTCGATTAGCCCACGCACGGTCGTGTGATAGGCGGCCAGCCAGGTGAGCTTGTCGCGCACGTGCCCCGCTTTGTCAATCCCGTTGGCTTCCGCCACCGCGTATGCCGCCCCCGACATCAATTCCAGCAGCGGCAATTTGTACGACACCGCCGTGAAGCGATGGAACCGCACAAAAGTCAGCGCTAGCTGTCCTGCAAAGTCCACTTCGCCTTGCAAAAAGATCCGCTCCTTCGGGACGAACACGTCGTCGAACACCGTCAGGGTTTCCATCATCTTGTGCCGCGCACTGATCGGATGCTCGACGGGATCCTTGGCGGCGCTGCCATGGGTGCTGGCAATCAGTTTGAGCCCCGGCGTGTTCACCGGAATCGAAAAAGCGATCGCATAAGGCTGGTCTTCCGGCTTCATCGCGCGGGTCGGCAGAACGATCACTTCATTGGTATTCGTGACCACTGAGGTATGGACCTTAGCTCCGCGCACGACCACGCCGTCGGAACGTTCCTCCACGATGCGCACGTAGTAGTCGGGATGCTCCTGCGCGCCCGGTGGCAGCGATCGGTCGCCTTTCACGTCGGTCTGCGCGACTGCGATCGCGAGGTCGTTATCTCGGCAGTGCCGGTAAAACTTCTGAATCCGTTCGCGGTACTCAGGCTTGCCCTTCGTCGCCATGATCTCGCCGAGCATGTGCAGCGCGTAAATCGCGTCGGTCCCGATCTCCTTGATCAAAACCACCAACGAAGCCCCCTCGCGCGTCGAGGCGGCGATCAAGTCACTGCGCCTGCGCAAATCTCCGCCGTCCTTCGGCAGATGATAGTAGCGACTGTATTCTGCGCCACCTCCTTCTTTGATCACCGCCAGCTCGCGGTACTTCGGATCCTCCGCCATCCGGTAGTCGGTGCAGGCGTGTTCGACCGCCAGCCCGATTACGGGGTGCGTGTTGACGTCGGCGACCCTTTGCCCGCGAAAAAAAACCGCGCGGCCATCGCGCAGCGAGTTGCGGTACTGTTCGGCGGTTCGTAGTGCCATTGCTTAGTGAACTCCGTGATGCGGGTCTCGCGCGGCGCGCATCGTCATTTGGTTTGCTGATAGAGAGGTTTTATACAGCTAGCGAAACGGCCCGTCTATTGTACATAGTTGCGATTGCAAATCGCCTTGGTGAGGGAAACAGCTAATGCGAGGCCTTGAAATCCTAAATCTGTCCGGCGGCCCGGGGTCGTCGCCCGGGGCACCGCGGGACTGGCGTTGGAATCGCGCTCGAACTCCCGGCGCGGCCGCCTTGAGCGCGATCCTCGCGCGACGCCGGCGCCGCAGTCTTGCTCGCCTCCCTCCCGTTTCGTGATAGGAGCTTCGCTCTTCGGCAATGAGGGCTGCGCGATTGCGTAAACGCTTGCAAGAGAAACCGGCCCAACCGCACCTCGGGATCAAGTTGCCCGAAATTGAGCCGCTGCGAATCGTGGTCGCCGGCGAGATAGTCCTCGACCGTTACTCATGGGGGGACGTCTCGCGAATTTCGCCCGAAGCGCCGATTCCCGTTCTAAGAGTAAGCCGCCGCGAAGAGCGTCCCGGCAATGCCGGATTTGTAATGGCCAACCTCCGCGCGCTCGGCGCCGAGGTCAGGGCGCTCAGCGTCGTGGGTGATGATCGCAACGGCCGCCGAGTGCGCGAAATCCTCCGCGACCTGGACGTTCGCACCGAATCGATCGTGGCCGATCCGGCACGTCAAACCGGCGTCAAAGAGCGGCTGCTCGGCTCTGTTCAATCCGCCCACCGCGCTACCCAGCAGCTGTTGCGCGTGGACCTCGAGGATTCAAGCCCGCTGAATCCCAAGATCGAGCGCCGGATCTCCGGCCGGATCGCCTCCGCGCTGCGATCGGCCGATGCGGTGCTGGTCTCCGATATCGAGAAGGGCGTCCTGACACCCGCGATCCTTCGCGACTTGATCGCGCACTGCCGCAAGCGCGGCATTCCCCTGGTAGCCGATCCACGGGTCAGCAAAGACTACTCTTTGTATCGCGGCGCCACCGCCTTGACTCCCAACCGTTACGAGACCGAGGTCGCCACCGGCGTTCCCATGACTGGAGAAAAGGCGTGGCGCCAGGCCGCGCAAAAATTGATCAAGGGCCTGGGTTTGAAGGCCTGCTTGATCACGCTTGATCGCGACGGCGTCTACATCGCCGAACGCGGTGGCGCCGCGATACACATCCCGACCGCGCCCCGCGCCGTTTACGACGTGACCGGCGCTGGCGACGTCGTGCTGGCGGTGTTCGGGCTCTTCTACGCAGCCGGCCTGCGATTCTCGGCGGCTGCCGCCTTAGCGAACCTCGCCGCGGGCCTCGAAGTCAGCCGCCTCGGCACGGAAGTCGTCTCTCGCGCCGACTTGATGACCGCGCTCGAAGGCGGCCATCGCGCCTTTACCCGTAAGATCATGTCGGTCGAAGAGCTTCGGCAGGCGCTCGATCGCGACCGCAAGGCAGGACGCAAGATCGCGTTCACCAACGGATGCTTCGACCTGCTCCATTCCGGTCACGTCGAAAGTCTCAATCTCGCCCGCGCGCAGGCCGACACGTTGGTGGTCGGCATCAACAGCGATCGCAGCGTACGTGCGCTAAAAGGCGACGGCCGTCCCATCTATCCCGCCGCGGATCGCGTCCGGATGTTGGCGGCGCTCGAATGCGTCGATTACGTGGTGGTCTTTGACGACACCCGCGCCGAGAAGATCATTCGAGAAGTATGCCCCGACGTGCTTGTCAAAGGGGAGGACTGGCGCGGCAAACGCATCGACGGCGGCGCGTTCGTGAAAGCACACGGCGGCCGCGTGGTCTTTGCTCCGACCCTCCCGGGCCACGGCACTACAGGTACCATCGCCCGAATCCGCAACGTGCCCCAAAGCTAAGCCGGTTTAAATTTTAATCAGCACCGCGCCGAGTTCCTTGAAAAACGCGGCGCGCGCTGGCAGTTCCCGGGTGATGGAGAGGCCCTTAACGACTGGCGGCCCCACGGAAGCCTTCCTGAATGAGAGAATTCATAAATCCCGTCGAAAAGCGTTGCAATTGTTGACACCGTAAGAAGCGGGGACCGCCGTCAGCTACTGTGGGCTTGCCGATGCGACAGTCGATCGCTGACTCGGCGCCTGATCCGGTCCAACTCCGGAACGCCGATCCACCAAGCTAGCGCTAGGTAGGACAATCCAAAAGTAGGGATTACCGCCAGTCCGAGCAGGCGCGGATTGGCGACCGGCGACGCCTCCTTGATTGCAAGTCCCACGATCGCCGCTCCGCTCGCGATCGTCCAGAGCTTTGCTAGGTAAGAGAAATCCACCCCCGTCCTTCCGATCCGCCGATTCAAGCGCGATCGCAGCATCGAGAACTCCAGCCACCCCGAGAGCCCCGCCGAAGCGGTCAGTCCAACCGCGCCCCATCGCTGGGCAATTCCCAATAGGCGCGGCAGCGGTAGCGCGAACAGGTAGCCCAGCACCAGCGTGAGCGTCACGTCGATGAGCGAAAAGACCAGCGGTGTACGGGTGTCCAGAATCGCGTAAAACGCCGCGGTATAGAGCCGCCCCATGGTGGTGGCGATCAACCCGATTCCCGCGCCGGCGAGGATTGCCCACACGTATCGCGCGTCGTCGGCGGTAAACTGTCCCGATTGAAAAAGCGCGCCGGCGATTACGTCGCCCAGAACCACGAATGCCGCGACCGCCGGAATTACCAGAAAAGCGATCTGTCGCAGGCCTGAATCGAGCCGCTCGCGCAAAATCGAAGCTACCTCGGCCGTGGTTCCGCGCGCCTGCGACATCGCCGGAAGTTCGGCGGCGGCCACCGCCATGCCGAACAGACTGACCGGCAACATATAGATGAGTTGC
>DASXNP010000408.1:0-1545 GCA_036494985.1 Binataceae bacterium (SeqCode) | reverse complement strand
GTTCTTTACGCGAGTACTTGAGCTATCCGCTACGAATCGTGATGCCTATTTCCCGTTTACTGCGTACATCGGAAAGGTGCGTCTATTGCTAGCCACAACTGCGCCCGCCGAAGGACGCCAGATGCTAACTGCGGGCTTGGCTGAAGCGCGTCGGGAGAGAATGCGGATGCGGGAGGCGAGAATCCTCATCGTGCTTGGGGCTGACGCCATCCGGGTGGGAGATCGGCTTGGTGCCGTGCGATGGTTGAGCAAAGCGGTTGACGTGGCACGCCAAGCCGGTCTGCACCGCATAGAAGCTGAAGCCGGTAGCAGCCTCGCGTCTGCTTTGAGTGCTGGCGGTGACTTCAATCAAGCCGAGGTGTACGCGAAGGCGAGCATCGCCGCCGCCGAACGCGCTGGCGACGCATACCACCTTCCGCAGCAACTTGCTGCCCTGGGCGAGATCGAGGGCAATCGCGGCGACCTGACCGCCGCCAGAGCGGCTTACGACGAGGCAATCCAACGTGTCACTTTGCTCTTTGCGGATCTTCCCAACGCCAGGCACGAGAATACAGTCGTCGCCACAATGGGCGGCGTTTTCCAGGGCTATTTCGAGTTGGCGCTGAACAGACTGAACAATCCAGGCTTGGCCTTCGGAATCCTGGAGTCGGCCCGCGCGCGAGGCCTAGTTGATCGGATTCACGAAGGTCAGAGCGCAGGGCAGACTGAGGGTCGGCGCGACCCTGCAATGATCAAGAAAGTAGCCGACCTCAACCGGCGGCTGGTGAGCGAGCAAGGTTTCGCTGACAGGGGTCAGTTGCTTGACCGACTGTGGGAGACGGAGGTGCGGTCGCTCCGCTTTGACAGCGAGCCTCGGGAGCCGCAACCCGTGTGGACAGTGAAGCCTGTAACACTTCACGAGTTGCAGTCGAAACTCGGTCCGGGCGAGTTACTGATCGAGTATTCACTGGGCCAGTACCACTCTTCGGCATTCGCGATCACACGTGACCACGCCGTTCCATACACCCTGAGGGGCCGTAAAGAGATTGAGTCCGCTATTGCCCGGCAGATAAAGGCCATTCAAGAGCGGCGAGATGGCAAGGTTGAGGGCAAAGCCGTTTATGCACTTCTGCTGGCGCCCATTGCGTCGCTCGCGCAGAACACTCGGGTCATCATTGTACCGGATAGCAAGGTGAACATGGCCCCGCTCGGAGCCGCCGTGGACTCGGAGGGTCGCTACCTCGTGGAAACCCGCATCCTCTCCTATGCGCCGTCGGCGACCGCATTCTCCCTGCTTTCGACTCAAAAGCGGCCAGACGCGAGGAAGGTGGAGGTCCTGGGAGTTGGCGGCGCCCGATATCCGGCTGTGCCGGGCTTTCCCGAGCAGACGGAGACTCGCGCTGGAGGGCTCTTCGCGTTGACTCCGCCCATCTTCTCGAAACTGGTCCGTTCAGGTACAGAGGTATCGGATCTCGCCGCGGCGGGCGATTGGGAAACACTATCCCTAACCGGCGAGAAGGCAACCGAGAGTGTGCTCAAGCGGCTGGTGCTCTCCAACTTCGACGT
>DASXNP010000407.1:0-5362 GCA_036494985.1 Binataceae bacterium (SeqCode) | reverse complement strand
TCCAACTCGGCACCCGGGGGCGCTTAGGATCTAAGAGTCACGCGCGCGTCAAGGCAAGTGGAGAGCCGGTCGTTGGCGTCTTCCTGGTCGCTGTGCACGAACTCTCCATGCGGAAGGGTTATCCTCACGGGAGCGGCCGCGGCTTTCAACGGAGGCTCCGTGTAGGCGGCGCTGAAGCGCAGGAGGGTGGGCCACCTACGCGGGTTCTTTGCACTGGCGATCCTTCCTGTCACGCGATCAACCAGCGCGTAACTCCGATCCCCGAGCACTCCGCGCTCCCACACGATGCTAGATCCCAACGCTTCGCCCATCATCGATTTCACTGGATCGCGCGAGACCCCGGATAGCGCGCCAACGCAATTACCCATCGTTGCAATCTCCTCGACCAGTTAGGAACCGGCTGGTGTACCGGTTTGCCCGCCGCAGCTAGACGGCAGGTGCGCTGCCCGTGCGCGAGGCGAGCCGAATTGCGTGGTTGTGGGGAAGGCGGCGTGAAGGCTGCAAGGTCATCGGCGACGCGCGGCTTCATATTGGTTGCAAAATCCGGCGATCGGGCGATGCAGAGCAAAGATCCAGATAAGACCGATAGCGACGTAGGCCAGGAAGGTGTGCGGAAAAATATTCACCGGCTGCGCCGGCACCGGATAAACACTGCCAACCGCCGGCACTAGCAGCAGGGCGATCGACGCTATTGCGACCGCCACCTGGCGTCCCTTCAGCGCGCCATTCTTCTTGAGGAGGTAGGCGGAAGCAACGAATGAGATCAGGAAGTGCGCTCCTAGAAACCCGACGCGCCAGATGTGCCGGCGTCGTTGAACGCATCGAGGATCTGGATACCAAAAATCAGCAGCATCACGGTGGGCGCGAGAAAGATCAAAAGCGCCATGATCGAGAGCCTCAATCGGCTCAGACGGCTTTATGGGCTGCATATTGGCTGGTGGGTAAACCTGCAAATCAAATGCCTGTTAGGCAATCCGCGCCTTTTCCGAAATTTAAATCTTTTAATCGACGGTCTTGATTGGCGCTTGCGGCTCAGGGTCTAAGATTGATGGCGCGCAATCATACAGATGCTCGCCCGATAGGCAGCAATCCAACCGATCTATTCAGGAAAGGACGACGGGCGTTGGACGAAGGAACTCAGAACTCCCGGCGGCAAAAACGAAACGTAAGCTGGCGCCAGAACCTCACCGAGCCGGCACTAAAACAGGTTGCGCCGCCGAAGCCCGGTGGTTTGGCGGATTTAAGAGGTGTCGAAAAGAGCTCGTCCGTGCCGAATCGGCGGACCAGAACTAGATCGACTCTGGCGAGCGGTTTTCTGCGGCTACGGAACTTTCTTTCTGCCCGCTGGCATCGGCAAAAGCTCGGCGATTCGACGATCTGCTCTTCAGACCCGAGCTTTCGGAGCATCGCGCGGCTCCTGCGCTTGGCTGGCAAGCTTGGTGCGGCTCTGCTTGACTGTTGTGCCGTCGCCTAGTGCGCGCTTTTTTAGCGCGGGACCCGGGCGCGCACTCATCTCTCGCGGCTCTATCTTTGATTTGCAGTTTGGACAGATAAGCTCCGGCCGTATCGAATGACCGCAGGGCCGATGGACTAGCTCGACCGGTACACCCTCGCGACCGGCCATCCAACGGTCGCCCCACTCAACCAAGACCACGATCAACGGGTAAAGATCGAGCCCCTTTCGCGTCAGTCGATACTCGAACCGGTGCGGATGCCTTTCATATGCGACGCGCGCCAGGATTTCATCACGCACCAGCTTTCGCAGGCGATCGGATAGGCGATGAGGCGTCAGGCGAAGATCGTGCTGTATGGCGTCGAACCGGCGGATGCCCAGAAACACATCGCGGATGATGAGCATCGTCCACCGGTCGCCGACGACCGAGAGCGTCCGCGCGATTGAGCAGGTCATGGTATCGATTTCGTTCCAGCGCATCTTCCCGACGACCCCTGCACCCTTGACCGACACTAGCTTCCAAAATAGAAGTTAGTCAATAACCGAGTTCCAAAATGGAAGTGAAGAATGCTGCAAAGCCGCCTTCAGCTCGAGGGGGTCCATCAATGAGCGACGAATGGCGGCCGACCGTGTGCATCCTCTGTTCGGTCAACTGCGGAATCGAGGTAAAGCTCGAGGGGCGCCATATCGCGCGCGTCCGCGGCAATCGCGACCACGTCGCCTCGCGCGGCTATGCTTGCGAAAAGGCGCAGCGTCTCGACTACTACCAGAACGGACGCGATCGATTGACGTCGCCATTGCGGCGCCGACCCGACGGCACGTTTGAGGAGGTCGACTGGGACACCGCGATCCGCGAGGTCGCTGCGGGCTTCGTCAGGGTTCGCGAAAGATGGGGTGGCCCGAGCATCTTCTATTACGGGGGCGGCGGTCAGGGAAACCATCTAGTCGGCAGTTACGGAGCATCAACCCGGCGCGCACTCGGTTCTGTCTTCAGCTCCAACGCTTTGGCCCAGGAAAAGACCGGTGAGTTTTGGGTGGACCATATGCTCTTCGGGACCGGCCTTAGCGGAAGCTACCAGCAAGCGGAAGTGGCGGTCTTCGTCGGCAAGAACCCATGGCAGTCCCACGGCTTTCAGCGCGCCCGGCCAATCCTGCGCGACCTCGCGGCCGACCCTAACCGTGCGCTCATTGTGATCGATCCCCGTCGCAGCGAGACAGCCGAGATGGCTGACTACCATTTGCGGCCACGCCCCGGCACCGATGCGTTCTGTCTGGCCGCAATTCTCGGGGTCCTCGTACAAGAGGACCTGATCGATCAAGACTTCGGCCGCGATCGCGCTCGAGACGGCGATGAGCTTTACGCGGTACTACGGGACGTTCCAGTAACCGACTACTGCGGCCGCGCCGGCCTCAGCGTGAAATTGGTCCGCGAAGTGGCACGGCGAATCGCCCGGGCTTCTAGCGTGTCAGTCTACGAAGATCTTGGCATCGAGCAGTCGCTGCACAGTACGCTCTGCTCCTACCTAGAGAAACTTCTCTTCGCGGTGACCGGCAACGTCGGCAAACCTGGGGCCATGAATGCAGGGACAAGTCTAACCGGACTTTTTAGCGGGGCCCTCTCCGCCGAAACAAGTCCGGTTGGTGGGCATCGCATCATCGGCGGCATGATCCCGGCCAACGTTATCCCTGACGAAATCCTGACCGATCATCCCAAGCGTTTCCGCGCGATGCTCATAGAAAGCGAAAATCCCGCACACTCGGTGGCTGACAGTGCCCGCATGCGCAAAGCCCTACAAGCGCTCGAATTCGTCGTCGTCATAGATGTTGCGATGACCGAGAGCGCGCGCGAGGCGAACTATGTTCTTCCCGCTTCGTCGCAATATGAGAAGTGTGAAGGAACCTTCTTCGGCGCACCTGTTCATACCCAGACACAATACGCGAACACCTTCACACTGCGCGCCCCGATTCTCGATCCGCTACCCGGAACGCTTGCCGAGGGCGAAATTCATCGGCGGCTGGTGCGTGCTATTGGCGCGATGACTGATGACGATGTTGCCCCGCTGCACGCAGCCGCCGCCCGAGGAAGGGCCGCCTACGCCAGTGAGCTGACCAGAGTGGTTTCAGAGCGGCCTCGTCTGGCGGGAATTATGACCGTGCTTCTGTATGAGACCCTCGGTCCGATGCTGGGCGCCGGCAACGAAAACGCCGCCTCGGTCTACGGCATCGCCCACAACTTCGCGCGCAGATATCCGGAGTCGCTGCGTCGTGCGGGCTTTAGCGGCGAAGGTAGCGAGCTTGGCGAAGCCTTGTTCGACGCGATTTTGACTAATCGTTCGGGGGTCACAGTCAGCGTCGATCAATATGAGGAAACCTGGCGCAGAATTCATGGAGGAAAAATCAACCTTACCATCCCCGAGTTGCTGCCCGAACTTAAGTCACTTCGCGAAGAGTATCCGGCTTGCGACCCGGAGTTTCCGTTCGTGCTCTCTGCCGGGCAGCGGCGCTCCTCTACCGCGAACACCATCATCCGCGACCCGCGATGGCGCCCAAAAGATCCGGCGGGCGCGCTCTGGATGAACCCGCAAGACGCCTCTCAACTCGGAGTCCAAAGCGGCGGCCGGGTACGCGTCATAACCAAGCGTGCGAGTGCGGAGAGTGTGGTTGAGGTCACCGATACCATGCTGCCCGGCCACGTCGCGCTGCCGAATGGGACCGGTCTCTGGTATCCAGATCGCGAAGGTCAGGAATTTCAACATGGTGTGGCGCCCAATGAACTTACCGCCAGCGAGGATCGCGATTGGTTCGCCGGCACGCCGTTTCACAAGCATGTGCCCGCCAGAATTGAGCGCGTGGTCTAGTCCGCGCCGTCAAAGCGACTAAGAGACTTGGTGCCGGCTTCGATTCAATGCGACGTGATATATTCGACCCAGCGATTGACTGTCTACGCGTCACCGTCATGGACCGGTGCAAGCGCCATGGTTCGCGAAATGAGGCCGACCGCCGACCGCCAGTCCCACTTCTGTTTGCCCAATGACGAACCCGATGTACGTGCCGCGGCGCCCTCAAACCAAAATTGCGAGATCGAGGAGAACCCGCGGGATTCTATGGGGGCGCCGCCGAACTCAAACCCACAGCACGTCGCCTGCAGGGCGCACGCTCTACCCACCGCCCATTTTTGCAGGCGCCGGGTAGCCAAGGAGAATGACCTTGCAAATCAGAAATGCCAGCGCCGCGGTGATCGGGGCTGGAGATTACATCGGCGCAGCGATCGCTAGGAAATTTGCGGACGAAGGCTTTACGGTGTTCGCCGGCCGTCGCAACGGCGACAAACTCGCTCCCCTCATCGCCGAGGTACAGGCTCTGGGGGGACGAATCTCTGGACGCGCGCTCGATGCGCGAAACGAAAGTGACATAACCGCCTTCCTCCAGGAAGCTGACCATCGAGCTCCTCTGGAAGTCTGCATCTTCAACATCGGCGCCAATGTCAATTTTCCGTTGACGGAAACGACTGAACGTGTCTTTCGCAAAGTATGGGAGATGGCGTGCTACTCCGGTTTCCTGGCGGGACGCGAGGCTGCGCGCCTAATGTTGCCGCGCCGGCACGGTTGCATCTTCTTCACGGGCGCGACCGCAAGTCTGCGAGGCGGCGTGGGTTATGCGGCGTTTGCCAGCGCTAAGTTCGGCCTTCGCGCTGTCGCACAAAGCGCGGCAAAAGAACTCGGACCCGAGAATATTCACGTCGCCCATCTAGTCATCGACGCTGGCGTCGATACCGCATGGGTACGTGATCGGATTCGCGAACGGGAGGGCGAGGCCGGCCTAAAGAACCTCGATCCGGGTCGCCTGATTCGGCCCGCGGCGGTGGCAGAGGCCTACTGGCAACTCTACCAGCAGCCTCGCGACGCGTGG
>DASXNP010000406.1:0-8563 GCA_036494985.1 Binataceae bacterium (SeqCode) | reverse complement strand
CATCAGGCGGTTCATCATCTCGGTTCCGCCGTGCAGTCCCTTTACGGTCGGATAGAGTAGCCCGATAAATGGAATCTGTGGACCGAGTACCCCGCGCTCAATTCTGACCCACTTCGGCCGTTCCATCCATTGCAGCTGAAGATTTGGCGTGATGTTAAGTCCGATTTTGGATTCGCCGTAGATTTGCTTGGTGGTGTAATTGCTCTCGCCGCCCTTGGAAGTATCATTACCGATACCAAAGAATCGGTCGGTAGGATCCTTTTCGTAGAAGAACCTCAGATCGATCGACCATAGGCGGTTGTGCTGGCGGCCAGTCGAGTAGAATAGGTCGACTTGCCGCGCGATGCTCTCGGCCGCGCCCGTGATCACGTAGTATTGCGTGTCTTCCGAAGGATAGGCGAGCCAGCGGAAGTGCCCACCCACGCCGACGTTGGTGTTGTTGTAAATGTCGGGCGCGAGAATATTGGTGATCTGATGCTGATCGTTGTTGAAGAGCAGCACCGGCAGCAACCCGACAGTGGTACCCGCATTGGGATCGGTGGCGATCTCTGGAACGGGGATGAGGGAAAATGGCCAGCTCTTGGGATCAAGGAGGCTGAACTTTTGAGCTTGTTTGGCCGGTGTTTGGGGGCCAGTTCCTCCGCCTCCGGCCGCGGCCCCAGGGGCGCCCGGCGGGGGGTTGGCGAGCAAGGCGGCTTCGCCCGCTACATTTGCGCTGGGGGCTTTGACCGCGCCTCTGGGTGTGACGCTGCCCGCACCCTGATTCGCGCTCGGACTGGGCGCCGGCGTCGCCTCACGCTCGCTGATGGGATCGGCCGCCAAAACGAAGTGGTCCTTGGCGGCCATAGCAAGGATCAGCGCTGCCCCCAACGCAAGTTTTTGAAGAACTTTCACTCGCAGCTAAATGGTCGTATCCGGAGGGCGACCCCCAAAGCAAGTCGAAGGCGCAACTTTTCCGGACGTGAACCGTCTTGCTATAAATAGTGCCAACCTTTGCGCCCCGGCGCCACCTCTGGGAGCGCCGCCGACCAGGACTTTGTTCCACAGCTCGGCGCGTTTGTCACAGCGATCTGATTTCGATCCGACCCCGTTCGAGACGCCACCTTGTAGACGCGGTCTTGCGCGCCAGAGTCTCGTCGTGGGTCACGATCAGCAGCGCTCCCCGGTAGCTCGCAAGCGCCTGTTCGATGCGCTCGATCGCGGGCAGGTCTAGATGGTTCGTCGGCTCGTCGAGCACCAGCGCCCATACCCGGCGGCTCAAACCGTCGGCGAGCGCCAACTTGCGCGCTTCGCCAGGCGAAGGAATCCGCGATTCGAGCAACTGGTCAAGTTCCGCCCCCAGCGCCGCCGCGACCGTCAGGACGCGATCGCGTGACTCCGGATCAAGGATGCGGACCGTAGCAAGCAAGGCGGCGCACTGCTCGGGGCGCAACTCTTGCGGCAGATACAGGACTCGCTCGACGGGTACCCGAGGGTTGCTCAGCAACGCCTTTACCAAAGTCGTTTTGCCGCTGCCGTTGGGACCACAGAGCCAGACCCGGCTTTCGCGGTCGAGGCTTAAGTGAACGTCGCGCAGCACGACTCGGTCGCCCGCGAGCAATTCGGCGGCCTCTAAAGCGAGCATGCGGGGATTACGAGAAGGCTCGAAATCAAATGATACGGCGCGGCCTGGCGCTTTGCGAAACTCGAACTCGGACAGGGCGCCGGCGATCCGATCGTCAACGCGGCGCAAAGTCGTGATATCGCGCGCTTTGCGGCCGCCGATCGTGCGCGCGGGGGCGCCCACCTGATGGTCGAACAGCCCGCGCTTTCGATTCTCGCGGCTCTTGCGTGAGATGGCGCGACCGAGGGCCCGACGCTGGTCGGCAATACGACGGCGAACCCTGCGCTGAGCTTCGCGCAGCCGATCATGCGACTTCTGCTGCTCGCGCTCCTCGGCCTCCCACGCCACCTGCCCGATCGAATAGTTGCCGCGATAGAGCCGCGCGCCGCCCTCGAAGACCCGCACTACACGCCCGACGAGCGCGTCGAGCAGAGCGCGGTCGTGAGAAACGATCAAGCCGACGCCGCGAAACTCATGAAGTGCATAATTCATCAACTTGCTGGCTTCGGCATCGAGATGGTCGGCGGGTTCATCGAGAATTAGGAGATCGGGATTCGCGGCAAGCGCCGCGCCGATCTGCCATCGGCGGCGCTCGCCGGGCGACAGCGTCGGCCATCGAGCTAGCGCACCTTTATCGAGCCGGAGTTCGCCGCAAATGCGGCGCGAGTTTCCATCGGCGGCCGCGCCGAATTGCTCCATCTCGGCCGTGAGCACCTCAGAAGTCTGCGCGCATGCTCGCATCACCAGATCCGCGGGCTCGTAGGTCACCAGACCGCGTTCAGGCATTATCTGGCGGGCGATCAGCTTCAGTAGCGTAGTCTTGCCCGCACCGTTGGCTCCGACTATTCCGGTCCAGCCCGTGCCGAATTGGAGATCCAAATTCGAAAGCAGCGGGGCTGCGTCGCAATATGAGAACGAAACGTCGAGCAAACGCACCAATGCCATTGAACTACCACCAAGGTCTAAAGAGGCGCGGCCCACGCCGGGTACGCGCGTCAGTCAATCGCCAAGAACCAACGACCTATCGGCAGTTTTTCCGCATTTGGTGCTCCAGCCTTTGCTTGGAGGGCTGATGGTAACTTTCTTCGTGGGCAACGCGCAACGATCAAGCCGCCAAGACCGCGCATCAGGTTTACCGCGAGCGCTTCGCGTTGACCTCGTGGCTCGCGCTCTTGCGAGTCTGCGCTGCACTTAAGCAAAGGCGCGGCGGCGCAAGAGCGGACTCTAGCCGATCCTACGGTGCTATGACGGTTTGGGCGTGAAGTACGGATTGTGCGGGTTTTTCATCGCGTCGACGCATTCCCCAAGCTCGGGCGCGCCCCTCATCGCGCACCGGATCGCGTCGAGCGTCGCCCGATGGTTGTTCGCATACACTTGTTCAGCGTCGTCAGCCTCCCAATCGACCCATACCGCAACGATCACGCACCACTGTTCGGCGGCCTCCGGTGCCATCGCGCCCTCCGCCATCGCCTCCTGCACGCCGCGAGCAACTCCGGCCTGGGCCGCACCCCAGGTCAGCGTCTCATGGCGTTTGCCGCGCAGGTCAGCCTTGTTGACGAACAGCGTCGCGGGTTTGCACGGCAGGTTCGGGGCGAGCACGGCTAGGAAGGGAATGTAGCCGACCCGCGGCGTCGCGAGACTGGTGGCCCAGGCGGTGCCGACCGGACCGCTTCGCGGCCCGACGAGCACGTTGACGTGCGCGGCGTTGGCGCCGTCGCCTGCAAATGACTCTCCGATCCACATCGACCTATCCGTTCCGGCAGCCATCTCTCTACACAATTCCTGTGGCCAAGAGACTCCCGGGAACGCCGAACCCTGAGGAGTCCTTTTGGCCCGCTAGCGCGCCCTGCCGTAGCGGCTCATTTTCAAATCGTCGCTACTCATGGTGCCCGGCTTCGTGTCGTAGCCGAGCAGCGCGATCAGACGATCGACGCAGCCCCGTACGGGCGTGACGCGATGAATCGAATTACGTCCCTGAAAGAAGACAAACATTCCGGGTTGGAGATCGAGCTTGATCACTTCGCTGCGATCGCCCCCGAACAACCGCGCGATGCGGTCGTAGTTAGGATTGTCGGCATCGCGGATGAAGGGTACATATTCGAACGCGCCGCCGCTTTCACTGCCTTGCAGCAGAATCGAAATCACGAAGTCGGTCTGATCAAAATGCCACAGTAGATGGTCGTCGGCTGACATGACGGCGATGTTAAGCGCGCCCAGGGGGTCGGCGTAGCGATAGATCCGATGATAGCCGACTACCCGTGCTATGAAATCGAGCAGCCCGTCCCATTCATACAAGTCGCGCACCGCGGATCCGCAGGGCACCAGGTCGTAAGCAACCGCCCGCACCGAAGAAGTCATCAAGTGGCGACGTGGGTGTTTCTCGGGGAAGGTCGGATCCGGAGCAGTAAGATACGCGGTGCCGCGACTGCGCTCATGATTGGCGAGATGCGCAACCGCCCTCGCCTCCTCGGCCATACGGGCAGTCGCGGCGTCGGTGAGGAATGCCGGCAGAAGACAGGCGCCCGTCTTAGCGAGCTGGATTTGGCAGTCTGCGATCAGAGAGCGCCCCCGGGCCCTCTGGAGGTCGTCGATGGCGTAGCGGCGGCGATCAATCAGGAGCGCAGGGGAAGGCGCCTGCGGTTCGTGCGATCGGCCGATCGGAGTTGCCATAGGAGCCTTGTTAGCTCAGACTTGCATGGAAATCGAGGGTACCATGAAAGAGGCTGCGCGAAGGGTTTGAAGCCAGCCGCTAGTTGATGCAGACTGCGACTAACGAACGAAGACCGTATCGCGGCTTGGGTAATTTCAAAAGGAGACAGGGCGATGGCCAAAATGGATGGAGGGGCTCTGATCGGGCGGGTGCTCAAGGAGAACCGGGTCCGTTACTGCTTCGCGATCAACGGCGGACACCTTTTCCCAATTCTAGCCAACCTGCGCAACAACGATATCAAGCTGATCCACATGCGTCATGAGCAGGCGACCGCGTATGCTGCCGACGCCTATTCACGCACTTCGGGCGAAGTGGGACTTTGCATGGTTACCGCCGGGTGCGGTCTGACCAACGCGGTGACGGGGCTTTGTGTGGCGGGGCTGACCGGCAGTGCAGTCGTTTGCATTTCCGGGCAGCATCCGAACACGGAAGACCACCTTGGCTCATTCCAGGAGGCATATGGATCCGAAGTGGTGCGTAGCTTTTCGAAATTCACCAAGCGCGTGACCGACTGGTCGACGATCGAGTTCGATCTGCGTTCGGCGTTCCGCGAGGCGATTGCACCCCCGCAGGGCGTGGCGCTCTTCGAGATTCCGCAGAACCTGCTTTACCATGGGGGTGAAGAAGAGAAGCAGCGCAAGGGCGCCCGAGGATTCACCGGCGACGATATCCGTTCAGCGGGCGATCCGTCACATATCGATCGAGCGGTCGAGGCGCTGCATGCGGCTCAGCGGCCCCTGATCGCGGGAGGCGACGGGCTCTTCTGGTCGCAAGCCGGAGCCGAACTGAGGGAGTTCGTAGATCTAACCCACATTCCGGTCTACACCCGACGAGCGGGTCAGGGCGCCGTTTCAGAAGAGCATTCGTTGGCGATTCGAGGACCCTTCAAGAAACCATTCACCGGCCGCGCCGATGTGATACTGGCACTGGGGTTTCGCTTCTGGAGCGGCGAGCATTTCGGCCAGCCCCCCACGTGGACCGATAAGGCGAAGTACATTCAAGTCGATCCTACGCCGACCCGGATCGGATGGCAGGTCAATGCCGACCTGCCAATCGTAGGCGATTGCAAGCTGGTGCTTCGTCAATTGATCAACCGGATTCGGGAGCTAAAGCTCGATTTCTCAAAGAATCGAACTTCCGAGTGGACCAAGGAAGTCGCGGCCACACGCGAACGCTTCAACGCCGCACTGGTCGAGAACCAGAAGAAAGTCGCGAACAACAGTCCTATCCATCCGGCACGGCTGGCAAAGGACCTAATCGCGGTTCTGGACAAGAATGCTACGACGGTCATCGACAGCTTCACCCTCTCCGGCTGGATGAGTCAGGCGTTTACCTGCCGTTTCATGGGGCAAGTGGTCGACGCCGGACCACTGGCGCCGGTCGGCCACGGCGTCGGGATGGGGATCGGCGTGCAGCTCGCGAGGCCCGGCTCGCAGGTGGTTGTGATCAGTGGCGACGGCGGCCTTGGGATCGGCGGCTGGGATATGGAGACAGCCGCACGCTACAAACTGCCGGTCATGACGGTGCTGTGGAACAACAGCTCATGGGGTCCGAGCTTCGATCAGATGCCCGGGCTCAAAGGCCGTACCGATCCGTTCAATATGCTCGACAAGATCCGGTACGACAAGATTTTCGAAGAGATGGGCTGCCATGGCGAGCACGTGGAGACCGCGGACCAGATAACCCCGGCCTTGGAGCGAGCCTTCAAATCGGGCAAGCCTTCGATGATCAACATCATCGGTGATGTAAGCGTCGGCAACGCGACGCTCGGCGGAAATCTACTCGGCTCGACGGGTTCCAACTAAGCAGTATCGGTCGAAGAGCGTGCCTCTCGGGGGGCTCGCTCTTCGACTATCCTTAATCGCCCGCAATGAGGGTCGGCTGCGCCAGGCGCGCGGTGAAACGGAGAATCAGTATCTGGCGCGGGTAAATAGCCGCGGCCCGTGCATCAAGAACGCCTGAGTCATCTCAATGGGATCTAGACCGAGCCAGTCGGCTACGTCGGCGGTGGCGCTGAGCAACGGGTCCTTCTCGGCACCAATGCCGTCCTCTATCCGATTGAAATAGGCTCCGTTGGCTTCATCAAACCGTGCTCCGCGCAATTGAGCGACGATGGCTTCGGGAGTGAACCCGAGATTGGTGGTTCCCCAATGCGGTCCGAAGTAGCGCGCTGTCCGTACAGCAAATTTCTCACTCTCAGTAAGCATACTTAAGAGGCCTGTTCCCTTCCCCACATGATCCTAGCTAAAAATTTGAATCAAGCAAGGTCAGCCCTCACCTTTGTTATGCTATAGCTGCCCAGTGCGTCACCCTGCCACCTGAACCCGAAGCTCGCCAGATCATTTTGCAATCTTCTTGCATCTCAACGAGACGATCGAAACCGGCACGCGTTTCAGCGTTGGAGGCGGCGACAAAAATCAAGGGACGCTGAATTGCGGACTTGAAGGTGATAGGCTCAAAGCGCCGCGCTCAGATAACCCAAGAACCCAAATGGGGAAGCAACCGTGAAGGTAATAATCGACCGCACGTTGTGCGAAGGAAATGGCAGGTGCGTCGAATTTGCGCCGGAACTCTTTGAGGTCGCGGCAGACGACAAGGCTCATCTTTTGATCGAGGAGCCGCCGGAGCCCATGCGCGCGAAGGTTGAGCTAGCGGTTCGCCTGTGTCCGCGACAGGCAATCTCCATCAAATGAGCAACCCGCTACCCCGGTTCGGGCTATTTAGAATCAACCGCACTTCGCCGGCCTATCCCGGCGCACACGGAGCAAGGACATGGCACAGGCGATCGCCACACCTAGTGAATTCTCGCGCGAAACCATCGATATAATCACTCCCGAGCATTACCAGCGAAACGGCTATCCGCATCCCGAGTGGACTTGGCTGCGAAAAAACGCGCCGCTTTTGTGGTACGACCGGGAAAACGTGGTGCCATTCTGGGTAGTCACAAAGCACCCGGACATCGTTGCGATCTCGAAACAGCCGCGCCTCTTTCTCAACGGACCACGGCTGCTGGTCGTCACCAAGGAACTCGGACGCCCCGAAGAAGCCGGGCCTCCGTTCCGCCATCTGCTCGACATGGATCCTCCCGAACACGCGCGCTATCGCAACCTCGTCAGCGCGAGGTTCACGCCGCGAACGGTTAAAGTGCTCGAACCCCAGATTGAGGGTATCGCTCGACGGGTACTCGACGACGTCACGGCGCACGTGATGAACGGGGCGGCCGAGGCCTCCGAGTGCGATTTTGTCACCGATATTGCCGCCAAGGTCCCGCTAGCCGTGATCGCGGAGCTCTTGGGTGTACCACGCGAGGACTGGGACAAACTCTTCCAGTGGACCAATGAAACCATCGGCTCGGCAGACCCCGAGTTCCAGCAGGGAACAACCGCGCTCGAAACCGTTGACCGGGCGCGGCTCGCGTTGTTTCAGTACTTCACTGAATTGGTGGAGCAACGGCGCAAGCAACCCAAAGATGATCTCACCAGTTTCGTGGCGAACGCGGAGATCGATGGCAAGCCGCTGCCGACCTTTGAACTGCTGTCGTACTTTTTTCTTCTGGTCGTGGCGGGAAACGAGACCACACGCAACGCGACTACCGGAGGGTTAAGTGCCTTGCTCGACAACCCCGACCAGTGGCAGCGGTTGAAGCAAGCACCCTCTCTGCTTCGATCCGCGGTCGAGGAGATCGTGCGATGGACCAGCCCCGTGATTCAATTCGCGCGCACCGCAGCCGAGGACACCGAGGTGCGCGGGCAAATGATAAAGGCTGGACAATCGCTTTGTCTTTTCTACCCATCGGGAAACCGAGATGAAGAAGTCTTCGATGAGCCATTCAAGTTTGACATCGGGCGAAATCCGAATCCGCACGTCGCATTCGGAATCGGCGAGCACTTCTGCTTAGGCGCAAACCTGGCCCGCTTGGAGTTGGAGGTGATATTCCGCCAGCTCGCAGCACGCCTGGAGCGCGTCGAGCCTGCCGGTCCGCTGGAGAGGCTGCGATCGAGTTTTGTCGGCGGCATAAAGCACATGCCGATCCGATACAAGATGCGTCCGGCCGCTTAAACTCGCCCTCCGCTTTTGGCTGATCCTGATCGTTAAGCTGTGGTGAATCAGCAGTCTCCTTACAGCAATAAATCAACGCCTGCGCGAAGCTTCAATTGCCTGCAAGAGACTATCCGGCGATAATCAATAGTTGTTTCAGCCGCCTATGAGCGCATCTTCAGCACTATCGATAGGAACCGTCGGTGCGCCGG